>CAOKRJ010000051.1 GCA_948471115.1 uncultured Clostridium sp. | reverse complement strand
GTAGAAGCATGGAGTCCAAGACAGCAAAAATACTTTGAGGTTGGAAGCTGCTCAACATTAGGAGATGCACAAGCAAGAAGACTAGGAATAAGAATGAAAACAGGAAAGGGAAATAAACTAGTATATACACTAAATAACACAGTAGTAGCAAGTCCGAGAGGACTAATAGCAGTAATAGAAAATAATTACCAACAAGATGGTTCAATAAAAATACCAAAAGCATTACAATCATATATGGGTAATAAAGAAATAATAAAACCAAATTAACATAGAGACATCGTTTGGGGAAATACCTACGCTAAATTGGGAGATGCTCAATTTAGCTAGGCTCAAAGAGAAACATAACAGCTCGGAGTCCTTTGTAAAGGCAAAAAAATTTGAGATAAATAAGGAGTAAATCATGATAATAAAGAATCCAAAATTTGAAATATCAGCAGTAAGCCCAAAACAATATCCAAAAGATTATTTACCAGAAATAGTACTAGCTGGTAAATCAAATGTTGGAAAATCATCATTTATAAATACACTAATAAACAGAAAAAATTTAGCGAGGACAAGTTCAGCACCAGGAAAAACAAGACAAATAAACTTTTATAATATGGACGATTTGTTTTACTTTGTTGATTTACCAGGATATGGATATAGCAAAATGTCAAAAGAAGAGCAGCTAAGAGTAGGGCAATCTATAGAAAAATATTTATCAATAAGAGAAAACATAAAATTAATAATATTAATATTAGACATAAGGCATAAACCAACAGAAGATGATAAACTAATGTATAATTATATAAAAAGCACGAATTTACCTTTTATAATAATTGCCAATAAAGCGGACAAGATAGCAGTAACAAAGGTAGATAGTGCAGTAGAAGACATAAAAAAACAACTAGGAATAATTACAGGAACAGCAATAATGCCATTTTCATCTGAAAGAAAGATTTATTTAGAAAAAACATGGGAAGAAATTTCAGAAAAGGTAATAAAAGAAATCTAATTGGAAAAAAATTACTATTTGTGTAAAAACAATTTTTTCAACTTTGAAAAAGCTGTTATTGTATAGGAAGTTGGAAAAGAAATCAAGTAGTAATTAGTTTTTAAAGATGGAGGGAAAAATGAAACTAAATACAGACAAAGAAGAACTAGCGGAAAATAAAGTTTTGATATTATACATATTATCAAAAATAAATAAAACTGTAACGAACTCTGAATTATTAAAATTAGTACAATCAATAGAAGAAATGAATTACTTTTACTTTCAACAATTTTTAATAGATTTAAAAGAAAATAGGTATTTATTAGAATATGAGGAAGAAAAGCAAAAATACTATGTAATAACAAATTCTGGTAGAGAAACTGTAAAACTTACAATAGATATGTTACCAGGGGCTATAAAAGACAAAGTAGATGAAACTTTAAAACATACTATGAAAAAAATAGAAAATGAAGAATCAGTATATGCAGATTTTTTTCCTAATAAGGAAGATGACATAATGATAAAATGTGGAATAAGAGAAAACAACAAAAAGATATTTGAGGTACAAGTATTTTCAAGTAGTAGAGACAACACAATAAAAATTATAGAAAACTGGAAAAAAAATGCAACAATAATATATCCTAAAATTATAGAAATGTTAAATTAAAGAAAGAAAAAATATTGAAGTGAAAATATTGAATATTCACTTTACAAGAATTTTTGAATATGATATAATAACGCAAATGGTGCATTATTCTAGTCATACTTTTTATTATGAGGGTGGGGCTAAAAATCCACTAAAGGGCACACCGTTGAAGCTTTGTATATTTGCGCGAAATGCCAGTTTTGTGTATTTATATAAAGGAAAGAAAGTGGGGTAATATATAATGGCATATATAAAATCCCTATTTTCGTTGAGACTTAAATAAGACAATTTAAGTGTAACCTATGTTGAGTGCCAAGACACAAAATACATAGTGTAGCCTGTCTTGAGTGAAAATACTGGGAGTAATTAAACTTTGATTATGAAATTATGATTGCAAAAGAGACTAGTAATAAGTAAAAGTATGTCAAGGAAAACTTCTAGAATGTTTGCGAAAATGCATGAAAATCTAGGGATTAAGGTACGGACTTAAGTGGCGATCTGGTGTTCACAAACACATTTAAAACTTGTTTATAAGTTGAAGTGTTAATGAATATTTCCTTTAAATGGAAACGGCTTTGTAGTAATGCAAAGTAGGAAATAGAGAAATTCTACTAGACCTAAACCGTAAAATTTACTTAGATTTTTACCATTATTTGTTTTTAAAGAAAAGTGGCTTTGCCACCTTTTCTTTGCATTATAGGAAAAATATATGTATAATAGGAGAAAGCGAAATTTCTATTATATAAAGGCTATAATCTCTAGCCCTTGAGATTTTCTCCTTACAGGTGAAAACTCAATCGGGCGAGAACAAATTAAAGAGAAATCTTTGATTTTTCTTATTTGTTCTATAAGAGAGAGATACTTGTATTAATATATAGGAGAGTGAAATAATTGCAAAAAAAAGAAGAATCTAAATCACACTGGGTAATTCAATCATTTTGTTTAACGTTTATATTATCATTAATTATGTCTTACATAACAACAAATGGGATATCAAATTTAAGTATAATACCAGCAATTTTAATACTTATAGTAGTTATTTTTATAGGAATAATAACAGATATAATAGGTGTTGCTGTAACAGTAGCAGACGAAGCAGAATTTCATGCAAAAGCAAGTAAGAAAATAAAAGGCTCAAAAACATCTATAAAACTAATAAGAAATGCTTCAATAGTAGCAAATATATGTGCAGATGTAATTGGAGATGTATGCGGAGTTTTAAGTGGAGCAATAAGTGCAATGATTACAGCAAAACTAACGCGGAGATTGGGGGTTACCAGCAGGTATACAATTTTTGATAAGTGCATTAGTAGCTTCAATGACTGTAGGAGGAAAAGCAATAGGAAAAAATATAGCAAATAATAATTCAACTAAAATTGTAAATATTGTAGGATTGATAATGAGTAAAGTAATCAAAGAAAAATAGGAATGGGATAAAAATGAAGATTATACATTGTAGTGATTTACACCTTGATTCAAAAATGGAAGCAAATTTAGATAGAGAAAAATCAAAGCAAAGAAGAAATGAAATATTATTAAGTTTTCAGAAAATGATAGAATTTGCTAATAAAAATGATGTAGAAATAATAATTATCGCAGGAGACTTATTTGACAAAAATAAAATATCAGTAAAGACAAAAAATATTGTACGAGATGCCATAATATCAAATCCACAAATAAACTTTATATATTTAAAAGGAAATCATGATGAAGAAAACCTTATAGAAGGAGATATTCCAGAGAACTTAAAATTATTTAATAAATACAATTGGATTTCATATAGATATGAAAACATAGTAATATCAGGGATAGAATTTGGTCAAAGAGAGAATTATGAAATATATAAAACGCTTATGTTGAATCAAAATGACTTTAATATAGTTATATTGCATGGACAAGAAGCAAACTATGTAGACAAAAAGGACAAAACTGAAATAATAAATCTAAAAGAATTAAAAAATAAAAATATAGATTATTTAGCATTAGGACATGTTCACAAGTATAAAATGGAAAACTTAGACAACAGAGGTATATATTGTTATTGTGGATGTCTAGAAGGAAGAGGTTTTGATGAATGCGGAGACAAAGGCTTTATGCTATTGGACATACAAGACAATAATATAAAGACAAAATTTATAAAAAATTCCATAAGAAATTTAGAGGAGATAGAAATTAACATTTCTGGAACTATGACAACAACAGAAGTTAAAATAAGAATAGATAAACAAATAGAAAACATAGATAAAAATAATTTAGTAAAGGTAATTTTAACAGGAAAAGTAGATATAGATTCAGAAAGAGATATAGATTATTTGTCAAAAATATATAATGATGAATTTTACTTTCTAAAAATTTATGATAAAACTACTTTAAAAATAAATTATTTGGACTATGAAAATACAGCATCACTAAAAGGAGAATTTATAAGATTGATTTTAGGTGAAGACATATCAGAAGAAGAGAAAAAGCAAATAATAATGACAGGGATAAGGGCATTATCTAATGAAGAAATTTAATTGAGTGAAAAGGGGATTGCTTTTCTTTCCATATTTTTGGGAAAGAGAAACATCGCCTTTTTTATGAAAGGATGGACTAATAAATGAAGCTTAAAAGGTGCTATATAGAGAATTTCGGAAAACTGCAAAAATTCGAATACGAATTTTCTGAAGGACTAAATATAATAAATAAACTAAATGGTTGGGGAAAGACTACATTTGCAACATTTATAAAAGCAATGCTTTATGGATTTGATACATCAAACAAAAGAGCAATATTAGAAAATGAAAGAAAAAGATACTATCCATGGCAAGGTGGAAAATTTGGCGGAAATCTTGAATTCGAAATAAATGGAAAAATATATGAAATAGAAAGATTTTTTGGAATAAAGGACAAAGATGATACATTCAAAATATATGACAAGTCAACTAATTGTGAAAGTAAAGAGTATTCATCAAATATAGGAGAAGAAATATTTAAAATAGATAGACAAGCATATGAAAGAAGTACTTATATTACAGGTCAAAAGTTATTAGTAGAAATTAATGATAGTTTAAGTGCTAAACTAAGTAATATTTTAGAAAATGACAATGACATTAATTCGTCAGAAGAAGCAATAAACAGACTAACATCAATAATGAAAGAATATAGAAAAACAGGAAACAAAGGAAAGATAAATGAACTAGAAACAAAAATAAGTAATAAAAGAAGGGAATTAGAATATGCACTAAGAACTGAAGAATTAGTAAGTGAAAGAAGTAAAAAAATAGGACAAATAAAAAAACAAATAAGAGATTATGAGGAAAACAAAAATATAAATGATCAAAAAATAAAAGAAATATCAGAATATGAAAACAAAAGATTAAAAAGACAATTAGAAATTTTAAATGAGAGATTAGAAACACAGAAAAAAATAGAAAGACTACAAGAACAAAATAATAATAGCAAGAGGAACAATATAATCATTTCAGTAACAATAATAGTAATATCAATAACTTTAGGGATACTTGTATCAAAAATTTTATTTGCAATAAGTACAATAGGTATATTAATATTATTAATAGGATTAATTAACTATAATAATAAAAAACAAAAATATGAAAAACTATGTAATAGAAACGATAATGATAATTTGGAAGAAAAAAACAATGATGAATCAAAAAATAAAGAAGAGATATTAAAAAAGAATGAGATATTAGATAGAAAAATTACAGAACTGATAAATCAAAAAAGTTATGATGAAAATGAGTTAAATAGAATAATAAACACAGAAAGCTCAACAGAAGAGATAGAAAGCGAAATAGAAAATTTAGAACAAAAATTACAAGAAATGAATTACCAATATGATATATTAAATAAAACTGTGAAATATTTAATAGAAGCCAAAGAAAAATTTTCATCACATTACTTAACAAATATGTCACAAGGATTTGAAAAATATTTAAGCATAATAAATAATGAAAAAATTACTACAAACATAGATGTAAAACTAAATGTAAAAATACAAGAATATGGAGAAAAAAGAGAAATAGAATATTTAAGTACAGGATATAGGGATTTAATTGGCATATGTATGAGATTAGCTTTAATAGAAGCATTATTCGAAAAAGAGAATCCATTTATAATCTTAGATGATCCATTTGTAAATCTAGACGAGGAAAAAATAGAAAATGCAAAACAAATAGTAAAGGAAATATCAAAAACACATCAAATAATATATTTCATATGCCACAAATGTAGACAATGAGTAAACATTCCAATGGTGTATGCTTTAAGTATAGGGCACAGTGTACTGTGCCCTAGTATTCCTATTTTTTTAACTCTATCAAAGATATAGAATATTCATAATCTCTATATTGTGTACTAAAACTTTCATGTTTAATCAAAGTAGTGTCATATATATCTTGAACTCGTTTTAAAATATTATCATTTATAATCCAAATTCTACCAGAGAAATCTTTAAGAAAATCTAAATTATAAACTGTTTCAAAATCCTTAGAAAAAGCCCTATATGCCTTTTCACAATTCCAATTTTCTTCATCATAAAAATAAGAGGAATTCTCAGGAAAGTTAACAGCAATAACAAAACCATTAAGGTAATTATTAAGTAATATAATATCATCATCCTTAATATCCTCTTGAACAAAACTAATTGGCTTAGCATTACTTTCATCATAATTTATATTAATAAAATTGATATTAATAAACAAACACATTATCATAGAAGCAGTACATATCATAAAATTAATATATTTAATACCTTTCTTTGCCATTGAAAAAGCCAAGAAAAATATAAATAATCCCATAACACAAAGCATATATCTTGCATAAATAATAGGTCTCCAAATTATAAGAGAAACTATACAAGCTGCGAGTGCTATACCCAAAAATAATTTAAGTGCTAAAGTAGCAGGTTTCATATTTTCTTTATTATACTCAGAAGTACATTTCTTAAAAATTTTGTCTTTAAAATACAAAGCAAACATATAAAAAGTTACAAACAAACTCCAAACAATGGCAAGAGGTGTACTTACATAATTAGAACCGCCTAAATTTCCAGTAAATTGAAAAGTAAATAACTCAATTAAAGTATCAGGGAAATGAATCCCTATCCAAAAACCTTTAGAAACTTGCCCCATTTGAGTAAGTAAAGACAAAAGCCAAGGAATATACAATAATATTTGAACAATTCCACATATAATAAAAGCAATAATATTCTTATCATGTAAAAGCAATTTTATTGTAGTAGTGAACAATGATAGTCCGCTTTTAGAAGATTCCATAGTTTTTCTATATTTAATGCAATTAATAATAAGTCCTACTAACAAAAATAAATTAAGCAATCCACTTGCCATAAGAGCATAATAATGAGTATATGCTGAAGCTAAGCTACAAACAGTAAAAATAAGCCAATTTTTTACACTAAGATTTTGCCTAGAATTATCGTTTTTATAAGTAGGGGCACCGTTTTTGTGAATACCCTTTAAATATAACATCACTGTGCACCAAAGTGTTCATTCCATTATATATCCTATATGCATAAATAGCAGTCAAAGTAACTAAAAGCATAGCTAAGGAATACATTCTTATTTCTCCAGAATAAACTAAATTAACTGGAAAGAAGAAAACCAAAAACGAAAATATTAAACCAACTTTTTCACCAAAATCTTTTCTAATATGAGTAAAACCTATTATACCTAATACAGCAGTACATACCGTAGAAAAAACTCTATAAATTAAAATATTATTACCAAAAATCAAATTAAGAAAATGTAATACGCAATAATAAAAAACAGGATGAACATCATTACCACCAATAGTCCAAATATCTTTAAAATTATGATTAGCTATTCCAACAGAATAACTTTCATCAAACCATAGATTTGAATGAAAAACAGATAATGAAATAAAAATAGTTCCTAATAATATTATTATGATATGTAAATACTTAAAGTTTTGCTTTTTTAACTTAATTAATTGATTCATGTTAAACTTCTCCATCTTAAAAATTTTCATATAATAGAAAGTTCTACTTAAAATTTAATTACTATTAGTTATTTCTTCTAATTTTAATAATGCTTCCCATCTAGAATCAGTCTCTTTTTGGAATGCCTCAATCATCCACTCATTTCCTGATTTAAACATATGTTTAAATCTTCTTTGTGGCTTTAGAAATTCTTCAACAGGTAATTTTTTTGAAGGTTTATAATTTATTTTGTATTTGCCGTCTATAACCTCGTATAAAGGCCAATAGCAAGTTTCTACTGCTAATTTATTTATTTGAAGTAAATCATCTGTAGGGTATCCCCAACCTCTAGGACATGGAGCAAGTACATTTAAAAATGCAGGACCTTCAGTATAAATTGCCTTTTCGGATTTTTCATATAAATCCTTAAAATTATTTATAGGAACAGTTTGGGCAACATAAGGAATATGATGTGAAACCATAATTTCAGTTAAATCCTTTCTAGGTTGCATTTTACCAGGAATAACATTACCTGCTGGTGTAGTTGTTGTATCAGCAAAGTGGGGAGTAGCAGAAGAACGTTGAATACCTGTATTCATGTATGCACCATTATCATAGCACACATAAACCATATCATGACCTCTTTCCATTGCCCCAGATAAGCTTTGTAGACCAATATCATAAGTTCCACCATCACCACCAAAAGCAATAAATTTAGTATTTACATCTTTAGGTAGTTTTCCTTGTCTTTTCATAGCTTGATATGCAGCTTCAGCACCACTTAATGTTGCTGCTGCACATTCAAATGCAGTATGTATATATGAATCTGACCAAGCAGTATATGGATATATAAAAGTTGAAACCTCCATACAACCAGTCGCGTTAGCAATTACAGCATGATCTTCATTCTTTAATGCTCTTAATACCATTCTACCAACTATAGGTGCACCACAACCAGCACACATTCTATGTCCAGATTTAAAACGAGATGGTTTATCAGCAATTATTTCTTTTAAATTATATGCCATTTTAATTTCTCCTTTTTATTATTCTATATTTGTGAAATAATTGTTATTTGGATATGCTAGTCTAGTAATTCCAAATGGCAATTATTTTTCAGTTTAATTACTTTCTAACACCTAGATACCTATATGCATTATCAACACTTTTAGTCTTTGCAATTTCTTGAAGATCTGAATAAATGCTTTCAATATCCTTTGTAGTAGTATCTCTACCACCAATACCATAGATATAATTTACAACTGGAATATTTTTATTATTTACATACATTCCAGAGACTACATCTTCAAATAATGCTCCACCAGTAGCATTTAAAGAATCAGCTTTATCTAATACTGCAATAGCTTTAGCATTTGAAAGAGAACTAGCAATTTCCATAGCAGGAAAAGGTCTAAACACACGAATTTTTAATAATCCAGCTTTAATGCCTTTGTTTCTCAAATTATCAACAACTGCTTTTGTAGTTCCAGCTGTTGAATTCATACAAACTACTACTAATTCGGCATCATCCATTTTATATTCTTCAAAGAAAGAATACTTTCTTCCAGTTAATTTTTCGAATTCTTCAGAAACCTCTAAAATAACTTTTTTTGCATTTCTCATTGCTTGTGCTTGTTGATATTTATGTTCAAACAAATAAGATTGTAAATCTAAAGGACCAACTGCAATAGGCTCTTTATTATTTAATAAGTAATGTTCAGGGTTATATTTCCCTACAAATCCTTTTACTATATCATCTTCTAATAATTCTATATTTTCAATAGAATGTGATGTTATAAAACCATCTTGACATACCATTAAAGGTAAAAGGACATCTTTATGCTCAGCGATTCTGTGAGCCATAAGTAAATTATCATATGCCTCTTGATTATTTTCAGAAAATAGCATAATCCAACCAGCATCTCTTACTCCCATTGCATCAGAATGGTCATTATGTATATTTAATGGTCCAGATACAGCACGGTTAACCAAAGACATAACTATTGGTAACCTTAAACTTGAAGCAATATAAATCATCTCCCACATTAGTGATAAACCATTGGCTGAAGTAGCAGTCATAGCTCTTGCACCTGCAGATTCTGCACCTATACAAGCACTCATAGCACTATGTTCACTTTCTACAGCTACAAATTCGGTATCAACTTGACCATTACTAACAAAAGTTGAAAAATATTGAGGTATTTCTGTAGATGGTGTAATAGGGAATGCAGCAACAACATCAGGATTAATTTGTTTCATTGCTGTAGCAGCTGCTTCATTTCCACTTAGTCTCTCTCTTATAGACATTTTTATCATTCCTTTCTTAATTTATATATAATTCTTTCTATCACAAACTTAGGGTGAAAAGAAGCGAGTAGTGCTAGGAAAGCTAGGCAAATACCATGGATAAACCTATTGGTCATCGAGGATTATTTGTCAGACGCTTGACAATGCAATACATAGCTTATTTTCAGCCTATTCCTAATTATTGCTTTAAAAGGACAAACCTTAGCTTTTCCTCGCAAAATTTGCCAATAAATTGTCAAATTTTTCATGGGTTTGCCTTGTCTTTAACAATAATTATTCCATAATTATTGCTTTAAAAGGACA
>CAOKRJ010000050.1 GCA_948471115.1 uncultured Clostridium sp. | reverse complement strand
CAATAAAAGAAAACATAAAAATAGTATATGCAGAAGACTATGTATTAAAAGACGCAAATCTAAAAATAACAGGAAACATAATAATATATTATCCAGATGACTACCCAGAAAAAGGAGGACAAACAAAACCAAGCGAAAACCAAGGAAGCAATGAAGGAAACAAACCAGGAGAAAATCCAGAAGACAAGCCAAATGAAAAACCAGAAGAGAAAAAAGGAAAAATAATTGTCAAATATATAGATATAGACACAGATGAGGAAATAAGACAACAAGAACAAACATATGGATATGAAATAACAGGAACAATAGGAGAAAAATATGAAACAAAAGAAAAAGAAATCCCATACTATATACTAGTAAGAATAGAAGGAAAAGCAGAAGGAGAAATAAAAGAAGAAGAACAAACAATAAAATACTATTATAGAAAACAAAACTTCAACATAGGAATAGAAAAAACAATAGAAGGAATAAACGTAAATGGAAAAGATATAAAAGTAAGTAATAACAAAACAGCAAAGATAGAAGTAAAAAAGGACGAAATAAAGAAAACAGAAATAATAGTAAAATACAAAATAAAAGTAACAAACAAAGGAGAACTAGGAGGAACAACAAAAGTAATAGAGTTAATACCAGAAGGATATGAACTAGCATATGTACCAGAATACTGGAGAATAAACAAAGACGAAAACCTAGAAACAAATGTAGAATTAGAAGCAGGAGAAAATAAAGAACTAGAAATAGTATTAAGATGGGAAAACAGAGAAGAAAACCTAGGAGCAAAAACAAACAAAGTAGAACTAGAAGAAATAAGAAACATAGCAGAATATAAAGACACAGAAGAAGAAGACAACAAAGCAGAAGCAACAGTAATAGTAAGCATAAAAACAGGAGAAGTAGTAAGCATAATAATCATAATAATGATAATAACATCAATAGGAATCTGTGGATATATATCTATAAAATTAGTAAATAGAAAAGAACCAGACATGAAAGAAATAAAGTTCTTAAAATAAAAAAACGTGGAAAAGAGCACTGTTCTCTTTTCCACGTTTTTATAAAATGAAGACATTCAAATTTGTGTTTGTTGGTAGGATTATATGTTTTAAAAATTATGCAAAATTATAATTATACGTGTAGGGGCGCACACTGTGCGCCCCTACACGTATAATTATATTTTTTGTATAATTTTAAAATATAAAATCTTCTTTACAAACACCAATTTTTTATATAGTAGGAAAGTTATGCCAGTGGCATAACTTTCTGTACTAGATAATTATGCGGATTATTAGAATTGCTTTGCGGTTTCCACCGCTTAGCAATTCTTAAAATTCGTTTTTTTATTGTATAAAATACGCTATAAATTGACAAAATTTTATAATATCATTTTTATTGTATGACAATATGAATAAAAATTTCCAAATAAGGTCAAACTAAGAAAAATAAGACTTTTAGGAAGTGAAAATATGTTACCATTTAATGTCAATGGAATTGTTTTAGATAGAAATCAATTACAGAAATACTTGGAAAACCTTGCATCAGAGCATATATTATGTTCTAAATCAAATAAAGAAACATATCCAATACCTAGGCTAAAGGATAATTTTAGTTACATTACAAAGACGTATGATATATTAAATGTAAATTTAAAAACAGGGGTACAAATTCATCCTGCAGGTGAATGGTTATTAGATAATTATTATATAATTGAAGAAACAGTAAAAGGAATAATCAAAGAATTACCATTAAAGAAATATAGAAACTTTGTAGGAATAGCAAATGGAGAATATAAGGGATATGCAAGAATATATTGTTTAGCAGCTGAAATCATATTATACACAGATGGAAAACTAGAAATAGAAAATATAAAAGAACTATTAAAAAGTTATCAAACAAAAAAGACTTTGAATATGGAAGAAATATGGGATATAAACTTATTTTTTAAAATTGTCTTAATAGAAAAAATTAGAAGAATATGTGAAAGTATCTATTCAGCACAACTACAAAAGTTAAAAGTAGAAAGTTTAGTAGAAAGGTTTTTAGATAAAAAATCAAAAGAAGAGCAACAGTTCAAAGTTGTATATGATACAAAAAATATAGATATTGGAGGAAATAGATATCAGTTTATAGAATATCTATCATATAAATTAAAGAAATATGGAAGACAAGGAATACCATACTTAAATATATTAGAAGAAGAAGTAAAAAAGCAAGGTTTCACGGTAGAAGAAGTCAGCAAAAAAGAGCATTATGATATTGCTATCAAAAAGGTTTCACTAGGAAATTCAATAAAAAGTATACATGAATTGCAAAGAATGAACTTTGTAAAAGTATTTGAAAGCATAAATGGAGTAGAAGAAATATTAAAACAAGACCCAGTAAATGTATATGATAATATGGATTATACAACAAAGGAATATTACAGAAATAAAGTAAAAGAAATATCTAAAAAGATTAAACTATCAGAAATATATATATCACAAAAAGCATTAGAACTAGCAAACAATGTATATGAAAAAGAGGGAAATGTCAAAAAGGCACATATAGGATATTACCTAATAGACAAAGGAATGGAAGAGTTATATAATATATTACAAATAAAATCTAAAAAAAATAATAACAAAGTAGGAATGTATATATCAGTAATATCAATAATTTCATTAATCATAGCAGTAATATTATCTATTAATCTAATTGTAGGGGCGACTAGTAGTCGACCGAAAATACAAAATATAATTTTAATAATAATAGAATTCATCTTAATAGTAATTCCAGTAAGCGAAGCTGTTATAAAAATAATACAAACAATATTAAATAAAGTAGTAAAACCAAAACTAATTCCTAAAATGGATTTTTCGAAAGGAATACCCGAAGAATATGCAACAATGGTAGTAATACCCACAGTTTTAGATAGTGGAGAAAAAACAAAAGGACTACTAGGAAAATTGGAAGTTTTTTATTTAGCAAATAAAAGTGAAAACTTATATTTCACATTATTAGGAGATTGTACTTCATCAAAAAACAAAAAAGAGCCATATGATGAAAAGATAATAGAAGATGCAGAAGTAGCACTAAAAATCCTTAACACCAAATATAAAAAAGAAGGATTACCAATTTTCAATTTTGTATATAGAAATAGACTATGGAATGGTAAAGAAGAGCATTTCCTAGGTTGGGAAAGAAAAAGAGGATTATTAAATCAATTTAATGAATATATTTTAGGAAACTTAAATAATGTTTTTAGAGTTAACACTATAAACGACTGGAAGATAAAGAAACAAAATAAGCTTCCAAAAATTAAATATATAATAACATTAGATGCTGATACAAACTTAGTTTTAAACTCAGGAATACAATTAGTTTCAGCAATGGCACATATATTAAATGTACCAGAACTAGACAATGAAAAAAGAAAAATAATATCAGGTCATGCCTTAATGCAACCAAGAATTGGAATAGACTTAATATCTAGTAAAAAGAGCAAATTTGTAGAAATATTTGCAGGAATGGGAGGAATAGACTCATACACAAATGCAATATCAGACATATATCAAGATAATTTTGATGAAGGAATATTTACAGGAAAAGGAATTTATGATTTAGAAACATTTTCAATAATATTAAAAAATCAAATACCAGAAAACACAGTATTAAGCCATGACTTGCTAGAGGGAAATTATTTAAGATGTGCATTAGTATCAGATATTTTATTATTAGATGGTTATCCAAATAGTTTTAATACATTTATAACTAGACTAGAAAGATGGATTAGAGGAGATTGGCAAATTATTAGATGGATAAAAAATTCTAGAATGAATTTATTATCTAAATTTAAAATTATAGATAATTTAAGAAGGAGTTTACTAGAAATTACGGCATTTACAAACATAATACTATTACTATTATTAAAAATATTTATAGGAATCAAAATTAGTATACCATTAACAATATCAATATTAAGTATAATAATGCCAACAATATTAGATTATATAAATTATATTGTATTTAAACAAGAAGGAATAAAAAAGCAAAAAAGTTTTTCAAAAAGTATAGGAGGATTGCAGGCGAGTTTCCTAAGAGCCTTGGTAGAATTTTCGGTACTTCCATATAAAGCATATATATCATTAAAAGCAATTATAAAAACAATATACAGGATGACGATATCACACAAATATCTATTAGAATGGACGACATCAGAACAGGCAGAAAAGCAGGCAAAAAACGGAATAAAAAATTACTATATAAATATGTGGTCAAATGCATTAATTGGAATATTAGTAATTGTTTTAGCTATATTATACATGCCACCAGCAATTATAATAGGTTTAATATGGTTAATAGCACCAGCAACATGTTGGTATATTAGTAAAGAAAATATCGAAGAAGAAGCAATAACAAAATTAAGTGAAAATGAGAAGGAATATTTAAAAAGAATTGGAAAAGATACCTGGGAATACTTTAATCAAAATATAAATAAAGAAAATAACTATTTACCACCAGACAACTATCAAGAAGACAGAAAAGAAAAAGTAGTATATAGGACATCATCAACAAATATAGCCTTAGGATTACTGGCCATTATTTCAGCATATGATTTAAAATATATAGATTTAGAAAATACAATTACCAAATTAGAAATGACTTTAGGAGTAATTTCAAGATTATCAAAATGGAATGGACATCTATATAATTGGTACAATACAAAGACATTAGAGCCTTTAATACCAAGGTATATATCAACAGTAGACAGTGGAAACTTTATTGGATTTTTATATACAGTAAAACAATTCTTAAAAGAAAAAGAATATACACAATATAAAGACAGAATAAAATTTTTAATAGAAGAAATAGATAGAATAATAGACAATACAGACTTTAATGTATTATATGATGAAGAAAAAATGCTTTTTTCAATAGGATTTAATATAGAAGAAAACAAGTTAACAGACACATTTTACGATTTACTAGCATCAGAAGCAAGGCAAGCGAGCTTTGTAGCAATTGCCAAAAGAGACATATCAGAAAAGCATTGGTCTAGTTTAAGTAGAACTCTTACAGAAATGAACAATTATAAAGGACTTATTTCTTGGTCTGGTACAGCCTTTGAATATTTAATGCCACATGTTAATATAGTAAAATACCCAGGAAGCCTAATAGATGAATCATGTAAATTTATGGTAAAAAGCCAAAGAGAATATACAAACAAATTGGGAATACCGTGGGGAATTAGTGAATCAGCATTCAATATGAAAGACTTAAACAATAATTATCAATATAAAGCATTTGGAATTCCGTGGTTAGGATTAAAAAGAGGACTAGCAGATGAAATGGTAGTATCAGCGTATGGGTCAATACTCGCAATAAATGATTATCCAAGAGAAGTTTTAGAAAACATAAAAAAACTTGAAGCACAAGAAATGCTAGGAAAATATGGATTTTATGAATCAATAGATTATACACCAGAAAGATTAAATAAAAATAGTAAAAGTGTACCAGTTAAGACATATATGGCACACCACCAAGGTTTAATACTATTATCAATAAACAATTTATTTAACAAAAATATATTACAAAAAAGATTTATGAAAAATCCAGAAATTGAAGCAATAGACATATTGTTACAAGAAAGAATGCCAGAAAAAATGTTGATAACTAAGGAAAAAAAGGAGAAAATTGAAAAAATGAGATATAATGGATATGATAGTTATGAAGAAAATGTATATACAAAAATAAACGAAAACTTAATACCTGCAAATGTTATTTCAAATGAAAACTATAGTTTGATAATAAATGCAAAAGGTGAAGGATATAGCACTTATAAAGATATAAGTATAAATAGATTTAAGGAAACTAATGATAAAAAAGGTGGAATATATTTTTATATAAAAAATATAAGAACAAATAAAATATGGAAAGCAAATGTAGACGGTTTTAAAAACAAAACTGACAAATATAGTATAAGCTTTGCACCAGATAGAAATAAATTCATAAGAAACGATGAAAACATTGAAACAACACAAGATATAATAGTAGCACAAAACACAGCAACAGAAATAAGGAAAATAACCCTTAAAAACAACTCAAATATAGATGAAACAATAGAAATATCGTCAATATTTGAGCCAATATTATCAAAGCTAGAGCAAGACTATTCTCATAGAGCGTTTAATAATTTAGGACTAAGATATGAATTCTTAGAAGATAAACAAGCAATATTAATAAAAAGAAATAAAAGAGACAATGAAGAAGAAATATATGTTGGAACGTATTTTTACACAGATGAAGAAAACGCAATTGGTGAATTAGAATATGAAGTTAATGGGAACACTGTGGATAAATATGTGGAGAATTCCATACCATTCTCTAAAAAAGTGACAAAACAAGTTGAACCAGTGATAGCCTTTAGAAGAACAGTAAAAATACCAAAAAATGAAAAAATATCTTTAAACTTTGTGCTTACAGTCTCTTTTAATAAAGAACAAATATTAGAAAATATAGATTACTATTCAAATGAAGAAAATATACAAAGGGAATATGAGCTATCTAGAGTAAGAGTAGAAGAAGAAGCAAAATATCTAAGGGTTTCTAGTAAAAACCTAAAAGACTATCAAAGGATGTTACCATATATAATATTTCAAAATCCTATGAAGAGATTAAATATAAATAAAATATCAAAAACAAAACATTCTCAAGAAGAATTTTGGAAATATGGAATATCAGGAGATTTACCAATAGTACTACTAAAGATAAAAAATATTGACAATATTTCTGTAGTAAGAGAAATATTAAAAGCATATGAATTTTTCAGAACTAGAAATATAAAATTTGATTTAATAATATTAGATGAAGAAAAAAACTCATATGAAAAATATTTAAGAGAAGCAATTTTCAAAGAAGTTGCAAACAAACAACTATCATATTTATTAAACTCTGGGATATTCATTATAGATGATAAAGAAGACTTAGACTTATTTACTCTAAGAGCAAACTTTATAATAGAAGCAAATAAAGGAAGCATAAGAAATGTATTAAATGAATTAGAAGAAGACTATCTATACTCTATAAAAAATATAGCACAAGACAAAAAAGAAAACATAATAAAACCTGAATTTGAAAATATAAATAATTACTTTAATATCAAAAATCTAAAATATTATAATGAATATGGAGGATTTTCAGAAGATGGAACAGAATATAGAATAAAGCAAAATATAGATAATCCAATACCAACAGTATGGAGCCATATTATGGCAAACGAAAAATTTGGAACATTAGTTACAAATAATATGGGAGGATTCACTTGGAGCAAAAACAGTAGACTAAACAGGATAACAGCTTGGTCAAATAATGGAATAACAGATGAACCATCAGAAGTAATATATATAAAAGATAAAGACTTAATGGAAAGTTGGTCTGTAGGAAAAAATCCTAAACCAGATGAAAATGAATACTCGGTAATATATGGATTTGGTTATGCAAAATACTATCACTCAAATTGTGGAATAACACAAGAAGTAGAAGTATTCGTACCAACAAAGGATAGTGTAAAAGTCAATATATTAAACTTAAAAAATACAACACAAGATAAGAAAAACTTAAGCATAGTATATTATATAAAACCAGTATTAGGAGAAGATGAACTAAAATCAAATGGATATATAGACATAAAATTTAATAAAAATGCAAATTTAATATCAGCAGAAAATCTTTATGAAAATGGAATAAGTAAAACAGTATTTATATCAAGTAGTGAATCAATAAACTCATATACGGGAAATAAAGTGAGTTTCATAGGAAATGGAAGCATAGGAGCACCAGAGGGACTAGAGAAAATCTCATTAACAAACGAAAACTCTTTAGGCAATAATTCATGTATAGCAATACAAATGGATATAACAATTTCCCCATATGAAAACAAAGAAATAACATTAATCATAGGAGAAGAAGAAAAATCATTAGAAGTACAAGATTTAGCATATAAATACTCAGATGTAAAAAAATGTAAAAAAGAATTAACACAAACAAAAGAATTTTGGAAAAATAAACTATCAATAATACAAGTAAAGACACCATCAGAATCAATGAATATAATGCTAAATGGATGGTTATTATATCAAACCATAGCATGTAGGTTATGGGGGAAATCGGCATTTTATCAATCAGGAGGAGCAATAGGATTTAGAGACCAATTACAAGACTCATTAGGATTAAAATATATAGATTCAGAACTAACCAAAAATCAGATTATAAAACAATGTGCACATCAATTTATAGAAGGAGATGTAGAACACTGGTGGCATGAAGAAACAAAAAGAGGGATACGAACAAAGTTCTCAGACGATTTATTATGGTTACCATATGCAGTAGCAGAATATGTAAAAACAACAGGAGATAAAGAGATATTAAAACAAGAAGTAGAATATTTAAGCGGAAATCCATTAGAAGATAATCAAGTTGAAATATATGATATCCACTATCCATCAGACATAAAAGAAAGTGTATTTAAGCATTGTATAAGAGCAATAGAAAAATCATTAGAATTTGGAGAAAATGGATTGCCTAAAATTGGTAGTGGGGACTGGAATGATGGATTTAGTAAAGTAGGAATAAAAGGAAAAGGAGAAAGTGTATGGTTAGGATTCTTCCTATACACTATACTAGATAGCTTTATAGAATTAATGAGTGAAATGGAAGATAAAGATGTAAAAGAAAAAATACAAAGATATGAACAGAAAAAACAAGAACTAAAAAAAGCATTAAATACAGTAGGATGGGATGGACGTTGGTACAAAAGAGCATTTATGGACGATGGGAATATATTAGGAACAATAGAAAACGACGAATGTAGAATAGACAGTATTGCACAATCATGGTCAGTAATATCAAATGCAGGAGACAATGACAAAAAATATATCTCAATGGAAAGTTTAGAAAATCATCTAGTAGATAGAGAAACAGGAATAATAAAACTACTAGATCCACCATTTGATAAAAGCAACTTAGAACCAGGATATATAAAAATGTATTTACCAGGAGTAAGAGAAAATGGAGGACAATACACACATGAGTGTTGTGCTTATGGACAGTTTTATAAAATATTGATACTCTTAAAAATACATATAGTTTTATTGAATTTGTATAGAAAGTATTAAAAAATAAATACTTTTGATACAAAAACAATAACAAAATTTTGAAAAGTGTTAAATGAATATTTGAAATATGTTAAATTTTCAATGAAAACTTAACAAAAAAAGTTATTTCTTGTTTGCTAATAACTTTAAGAAATGAATTGAAATTCTACATGCACTCGAAAGTTTTAGTAAAAATAAAAAAGTTTAGAGTGTACTCGAAGTATTTGACAAAATATAAATAAAATGCTAGAATAAATAACTGAAAGGAAAGAAAATTTATGATAAAACGTGAAATGTATTTAAATAAAATAAGAAATTCGTATGATAGTGAACTTATAAAAATAATTGTTGGTGTTAGACGTTCTGGAAAATCTGTATTGATGATGCAAATCATAGATGAATTAAAAGAAAAAGGAATTAAAGAAGATCATATTATTTATATTAATTTTGAAGATTATGATTATACTGATTATACAAATCCAAAAGAATTTAATAAATATGTAAAAAGTAAAATAAAAGACAAAGAAAAATACTATTTATTTTTTGATGAAATTCAAAATGTTGAGGATTTTGAAAAAGTGATAAACTCATTTAGAGCAACAATGAATGTTAGTATATTCATAACAGGTTCAAATAGCAAGGTTCTTTCTGGAGATTTATCAACACATTTAGCAGGTAGATATATTAATATAAGAATGATGCCATTTACATTTTCAGAATATTTAGAATTACAAAAAAGTCAAGGAATAGATAAGAATAAAGAAGAGGCTTTTTTAGAATATTTAGAATGGGGAGGAATGCCTCAAATCTATAATTCTACAAGTATACAAGAAAGAAAAATGTATTTAAGAGATTTATATAATACAGTTATTCTAAAAGATATTGTTGAAAGAAATAGTATAAAAGATGTTAATCTTTTAAATAGAGTAATTCAATTTATGATGGAGAATATTGGAGGAGTAATATCTGCTAATTCAATAACAAAATTTTTAAAGGGTGATAATGTTACAACAAGTGTAGATACTATTTTAAACTATATTGAATATATAAATAATTCAATGATTGCAAGTAAAACTAGTAGATACAATATAAGAGGAAAATCAGTAATGACATTACTTGAAAAATATTATTTAGTAGATTTAGGTTTTTTACAATTAAAAAGTACTCCAATTGAAAAGAAAGTAGGAGGAAGACTTGAAAATATAGTATATAATGAATTGATAGCTAGAGGTTATGATGTTTATATAGGAAAAACTGAAAATGGGGAAATTGATTTTGTTGTAGATAATTTTGGAGATAGATTTTATATTCAAGTAGCAGATTATTTATCAAGCGATGAAGTAATCGAAAGAGAATTTGGAGCATATAAAACGATAGCAGATAATTTCCCTAAATATGTTATTACAATGGATAAAATTGATTATAGTAGAGATGGGATAATTCATAAAAATATTGTTGACTGGTTATTAGAAAAATAATATTATAGAAATGGAGGGATATCTATGGGAAAAGTTATATTTGAATTTGACGAAGAAGAAAGAGATTCAATTGTTTTGAAATGAATATAATTCAAAACTGGTATGATTTTAAAGAACAAAAATATAAAGAAATAGCAATTAACTGGTGCAAACAAAATGAATTAAAATACAAATAATTTAAAAATGTGAAACAGAATTTATAAAAATAATTTAAGATGTTTCACATATTAAATAAACCTTAAGAATCAAAATCTTAGGGTTTATTTTTTTGACCTTAAATTAAATTAAAAGTAAATAAAAGAGTCACAAAATCGATTGTGGAGCAAATTAGAAATGAAAGAAAGGAGAGTTATATGAAGAAACAAAAACTAAAAGGTCTATGGATACCAGTAAACATTTTATTGAATGAAGAATTATCAGACAAAGAAAGAATAGTATTATCAATGATTTTATATTTAAGTGATGAAACAGGAAGTTGCTTTGCAAGTAATAAATATATAGCAGAGTGTATTGTATAAAGTAAGGAAAAATTGGAAATAATTACAACTAAAGGAGTGAGATTTAT
>CAOKRJ010000049.1 GCA_948471115.1 uncultured Clostridium sp. | reverse complement strand
CAACTATTGTATACTCACCTTCAGCATCTAATGCTAAGCTTTCAATTCCCATAAGTACAGAAGACCTTGATATTAAAGTTTTCATTGTAACTGATTTTCCTGCACCAGATTTTGCAAATATAACCATGTTATAATTTGTTAAGCTGTTATGAAAATTATCAAATAATATTGGTACTCCCGTTTGTTTATTAAATCCTATTGGTACTCCTGTAGCATGTCCTACTTCTGATGTTGTAAATGGGAAAACTGTTCCCATAGAATTTCTATCAAAAGTATGTAATCTTTTTATTTTATCGTTCATAAGTGGTAAATTAGACTGGAAAGCTTCTTCTTGTAACCCCCAAGCACTCTTAATTCCAACTAAAGTTTTTGACATTGCTGTTGAAAGTAATTTAGTATATCTGTCTAAATCTTCTTTACTATAAGCAAACACAGTTGCAACTACTGAAGCCTCATATAATTTATTAAAACCAGCAGATATTTCATCTCTAAAATGTTCTGCTTCAGATTTTTTTTGTGCAATTATGCTTTCCCTATTTATATTTCCTCTATCTGTAGCAGTAATTCTCTCTACTTCTAGCTCATTTATTACTTTATTTAATTCATTTTGTGATTGTGATTCTGATATTGGTCTTATATATACAGAAGTATTTATATCTCCAAATAAATACATTTCCCTAAATAATTCTGGAAATGATGCCATTCTTGGTAATGATGATACAAAAAAGCTTCTTGCATATCTTTTTGCATTTGATATTATTTCTAAATGGTCTATATCCCTAGCATCTATTCCTGATGGAGCTATTAATTCTTTAATATTTTTTTTTCTTAACAAAGTACTTTTTGTTTGACTATTTTCTTCCTGTAGCTCTTCTGACTCTCTTTGTCTTTTCTTCATTCGCTTTTTCCTCCTTTTCTGTCTGTTTCTTATCTATTTTTTTTATAGACTTTTCTGCTATTTGCTTTCCTAATCTCCCTTCACTTTCAGCTATCATATTTTTTGCCACTTCATCAACCAATGCATTCATCTGTTTTTCTTTTTCTTTTATCTCTCTTTCTTTTTTTGTTTCTAT
This sequence comes from uncultured Clostridium sp., assembly GCA_948471115.1. GTDB lineage: Bacteria > Bacillota > Clostridia > TANB77 > CAG-508 > CAKPSH01. The sequence goes on along the minus strand of CAOKRJ010000049.1, from coordinate 10,886 downwards.
AACAGTATCCCTTATTACACTATTTGCTAGTACTTTTGCTCTTTCGATTATCACTTCATCTAATTCTTTCATCTTTTTATCTAATATATCAGTCGAAGTAGTATATAATTCATTATATCCTGAACGTATAGCTTTTTCTAATTCATAGCATTCTGATTCATCTCTATTATAAGCAACATATAATAATTCTGCTATTTCCCTTGAATTTAGTATTTTTGCTTTTATATTACAAGCGCCTAATGATTGTATCATTGATTGACAATTAGTATATAACTCTGAAAATGCTACCCCCTTTATTTCTTCTTTATCATATTTTCCTGAATTAATGTCTTCAGCATAATATGGCACTACTATGTAATAGTACTTTCTCAATATGTTTCTATTTAAACTCATTTTTTCTGTAGCATTTACTATGTCAACACCATAATCATATAAGTTTTTTTGCTTTATAATTTCATATTGCAATTTTTGAATTTCCGTTGAATTTATATTTTCTCTTGAATTTAAAATTTCATCATATCTCCTTCTCATTTGTTCAAGTTTTTTTCTTATTTCGTCTACCTTTTCTTTATAGTTATTTAAACTGCTACCCAAATTTACTGTTCTAGTTTGTGTATATATTTGTATTGATTGTCTTAATGTATTTAAAAATTGAATGAACCCTTGTTCTACACTTACTTTTTCCAATCTAGACATTAAATCATAGTTTATTCCTTGACATTCAATAACCATTAAATATTTAAATCCCTCTTTTTGAATTATCATATTATCTTCAATTTTATCAAATTCCATGAAATCAAAAACTGATTGTTTGTTATATTGTGGAACTTGTGTAGCTTTAGTTTCCTTTTTTATTGCATCAGATTTTTTCTTAATTACACTTTTATGTTTTCTCGTTCTTTTAATTAGTATAATTACTAATATTATTATTAAAATTAAGAGAATTGCTCCCATTATTATTAATAGACTTTGTAATAAATTAGTTAACTGACTATTATTCATTTTTAATATACTTCCTTTCTCTTGTACAAATTATTCATGTTGCTTCCTATTTATCGTCTCTTACTTCTTCTTCATTACTATCCAAAATCTTGTTATCATATATATATACTTTTCCATGTTTCATTTTAAATAAAAACCATCTTTTTATTACTTCATCTATTTTCTCTCCACCTGTTTTTCTAGTAATTTCAAAATTGCTGGAATTTGGCATTTTTAATGTAGCTGTACAATATCCAATTCCCCCAAATATAAGCAAAAGTGGAATAAATGCCTTTCCTATTCCAAACATTTTTAATACAGAGTTAATCATAATTCCTATAAAGACTCCTATTCCTGTATATATTAAGGATTTTATTGAAAATATGTAAAGAATTTTTCCTTCTCCTCCATATTCTCTTGGTAAATAATAAGACTTCATTATATTCTTCTCCCTTTCTCTTGTTTAACATTGACTTTCATATGCAATAACAAAATTATTATATATGTGATTTATATAACTATACTTATTATATCACATAATGTTGCAATTTTGTATTTTTTGTATATATTTTTATTATTTTTAATGTTCTTGTAATATTTTTGTAATGTTTCTGTAATATAAAAAGGCTACCATATCATCTGATTTGATAACCTTTTTATTCCTTTAATATTTCATTAGCAAATTCTATAGCTGTTTTTTCCATAAAATTTACTAATTCGTAATAGTCGAATACATTACCAGTATATTTGTCTGTTTTTGCGATATATTCTTCTATTTCTCTTTTCCATGTTTTTTTCTTTCTATTATCATATACAGGCATACCTGTATTAGGTAGAATTTCTGGCATATTAAAGATTGTTTCCATGGATACATAACCATCTTTAATTAGCATCTGATTTATTTCATCAAATGCTTTATAATAAACTCCACCATGTTTAAAAAATGGTCCTGGATACCATTCTAAACCGTTCTGTGGGTTTATTATTTTCATTGTAGGTTCATACCAGATGAAACTTGGTATTAAAAACCTTTCAATGAATCTCTCATCTAAGTATAGATGAGAATAGAGTCCCAATTTAATGGAATCATCTTTCTGTAGCTCCTTCTCTACCCGCTTCATATCAGGTATAAATAACCCCTTAACTGAAGCGTTTTTTCTGTAATGCGAAAGAGCTTTGTCCTCCGCAGATAAGTCAGGAATTAGGTTTCCTGACATAAACTCGATTTTGTTAAGAGGCATATTGGAAGCTAATTTCCGATATACCATCTCACCAAATGCCACATGGCATAATGTTCCTGGCATATCTGCCCCCCCTCTCTTGTTTAAAATCCCTTTATCAAGGGATTATTTACTTATTTATTATACATTAATATTATATAATTTCTTAAGTGTTATGTCAATTGTTTTTAATTTTTATCTTCTTTTTTTTATTGATACTACTATTCACAGGATTTTTAATATATAAATTTGTGTTTGTGAGGAGGGATTCAAAATATAATAAATTTTAACATAAATATTATTATGAAATATTGCAATCCATTGTAGGGGCAGATCCTGTGCCTGCCCCTACACCCCCAATTTATGCACATTTTTTACGTCCCCAATGTGCATTAAAAAAACAGAGAACGATTATATCGCCCTCGTGTTTATTGTTCCATTATTTAATTTTAGAATAAACTGAATAAGAATGATGCTATTGATGTTGCTGCCATTACTACTACTATACCAATTATTAATGGTACAAAAGATTTTTGATATCCTGCTTTTTCTTCCACACTTCCTGTCATATATTTTATACCAAGGACTAGTATAATTATTATACCAAGGATTATTGCAGCATTTCTAATGTAAGCAACAATTTTTCCTATTGTTTGTGGTAATGTTCCCATATTTACATCTGTAGTGTTTGTTGAGTTTTCTATTTTAGTTATTAAATCACCTGCAGCAAACACTTCGCTTACTGATAAAACTATCATTGCTACTAATAATACTATTGTTAATATTTTTGTAACCTTTTTCATTTATTTCCCTCCTCTTTTATTCTCTATATTTTAGTCTCATTGTTATGAGAAACATTAAAGTCTTTTAAAATTGATTATATATAATCTGTAATATAATTTTCCATAATGAAAATGCAAATGCTATTATTGTTATTATTACTAAATATGGTACTATTAAATGTTTTGCATCTGCTCTTTCATCTATGCTACCAAATATTATTCTATTTCCTAATATTATACCAATAATTATTGCTAATATTATTACTATTAACATAAACAGATTATATAAATAATTTGTGATATTATATAAGTTTTGATAATTTATATAATCTGTTCTACCATTGCTTATAAAATTTTGGGCTGACTCAAATGCATCAGAGAGTTCTGAAGCTTGTACATCTGAAAAACTTGAAAATAATATAATGGCAAGGATAAATATAAATATCATAGTAAATATCTTTTTATTCATTTTTATCTCCTTATTATATGACAACATTTTATTGATTAAAAGCTGAGAATATTACATCAACTATACTAGTGACAAGCGTAATAAATACCACTCCGACAATAATATTTATTGCTGACTTTTTGTAATTTGCTTTTTCTTCTACACTTCCTAGCATAAATTGAATTCCTAATACTGTAATTACTAGTATTGTTATTATTATAGACATATTCCTTAAAAATTTTATTATAAAACCTGTAACTCTAATTACTGTTGCTGGAACTTGTTGATTCATATTAAAATCCCAATTAACAATGTCATCACTTGCTTGAACCACTGATATATTTGGAAATAATATAATTGTTAAAATAAATGTAATTATAAATGCTAATATTTTTTTATTTTTCATTTTTTTTCCCTTTATAATATTATTGAATAAGTGGACTATTAGAATAGTTAGTATTGTAATCTACAATAATTTATACCACCACATCTTTATTATACATTATTTACTTACTTTTTGCAATATATTTTTATTTTTTTACCAAATATAAATCTTTTTCTTGGTTTTTACTGCCATTTCTGTAATATTCTGCTATTAGTTCGTCTAATTCTACACTTAACCTATATATAATACTGTAATCTTTGTTTTCTGCTATACTTTGATTTAGTTCATCTCTTTTCTTACAAATCTCGTCATTTAACATATGATTCCTCCTTTTTCTATGTTTTTTTTGTATTATTTTCATTAAGTGCAAATATCTGACCATTTTTTCTTGCTATACATTTAAAATAACATATTTTTACAATATCGTCAATAAAATTGCAGTATTTCTCATATTTTTCATGTTCGATTTTTCTATTATTTTTCACTATTTCTGATATTTTTCTCTTTTTTGTGACATGGGTATGACGAATTTTATCGAATATGTGAAATAATTTGTATATGCATTTAAATGTTCTTTAACTAGCAGACGCCTTTTGATGAGCGAATTTTGTTGCACAAAATTCTCACGCAAATCCACACCTACATTATCTTACAGTTTTATAATATCAATGAAAATTTGCGATTACATAAGCCTGTTTTACATAAATTGACTTTTTCTAAAAAATTTGGTATAATTTAAGTGTAGGTATTAAACGAGTTTCAATGTATTAAATAAGGAGGATATATCTATGGAACTTATTATTATTTTTTTAGCATTCGTTGTATTTTGGCTTCTTCGGCCATCCCTTAAGGGCTTATTATCAGTAGCAACTGGGAAAGCTTACAAGCCTGGGAAAGATGCGAAACCACTTGGGATAACCCATTATCTGGTTTCAATCATCGAGGGGCTCAATCCTGCAAAAGACGATACCAAACTAGTTCTTGAATGGGCTTTTGGCAAGATTTTTAAAGGGCTTCAATTCGTCTTTTGGGCACCAAATTGGTTTTGGGTGCACTGGATTGAGCGGAAATGGCTCCAGAATTTATGTACTATAATATTTTGGCTTCTGTTAGCTCTGGTAATATTATAGTGCAATCCTCAAAAACCAAAAACCGACGCTGGTATACTAGCATCGGTTTTTGGTTTGATTTTATTTTATTTTGTTTCAACAATAGATATAACCATTTTTTCTTCATTAAAAGTGTCTTTTAATATTTGTTCTGCAAATTCTTTTGTTACTTGATTATATTCTTCTAGATAATCAAAACTATTTATTCCTTTAAAATAGTCTGATAAGAACATCCTACCAATATCTGCTACTGAATTATAGTCTGTTACATATCTTCCATAAATCTTTTTCTTTGTTCTTGTGAATATTTCTTCTTCTATTTCATTTTGTTTCATTGTTTCTAATGCTTTTTTTAATTCGTCATTTACTTTTACTGGTTCTTTTGATTGCCCTGTTATTAATATATGTGCATAATTATTGGTAAATTCATAGTCTAATTGTGGCTCTATTAATAGTAATCCTTCACTATATAGCTTTCTATAAAGTTCAGACCCTTTTCCGAATAACATCTCTAATAAGATTTCTATTGCGATATGTTTTTTTACTATGTTTTCAGCATTTGGCTTGTCTAAAAATCCTATTGTGAATAATGGATTGTTCACATCCATTTTTACTATTTTCTCTTTTTCGTTTATTTCTGTTTCTATCGGAGTATATATTCGTTTTATTTCTCCACCATTTTCATTTTTTATAATTCTTTTTTTGATTTCTTCTAATATTTGTTCTGGTACAAAGTCTCCACAGATTACCATTGCCATGTTTGCCAAATTGTAAAAGGTGTCGCAACAATTATATAGTGTTTGTGGTGTTATTTCTGATATTGATTCTACTGTTCCTGCAATGTCTAGTCTTACTGGGTTTTCTCTGTACATGCACTTTATTGCATTTAAATATACTTGCCATTCTGGATAGTCCTCATACATTTTGATTTCTTGTGCTATTATTCCTTTTTCTTTTTCTACATTTTCATCTGTAAAATATGGATTTTGGACATAATCCATGAATTCGTCTAAGGCTTCGTAGAAATTGTCTGTTGCTTCATATAAATATGCTGTGTGGTCATTTGTTGTATATGCATTTGCATCTACTCCTATTGCTGATAATGTGTCTAGGCTATTTGTTCCATTTCTTTGTTCAAACATTTTGTGTTCTAAAAAGTGTGCAACTCCATCTGGTATTCTTACTTCTTCTCCTGTTTTTGGTACTATGAAATGATTGTCTATTGAACCAAAGTGGGTTGACCATATTATATATTTTTTTGCTGTGTTGTTTTTTGGTATGATCATTACGGTTAAACCGTTTTCTAGTTTTTCTATATATAGTTTTTCTTTTACTTTTGAGTTCTCTATTATCTCCATTTTCATTTTCTCCTTTTCAATTTTTTTATTATTTTTGGGTGATGTCTCTAATGTTTTTATTTTTCTTATATTAAGAAATTTTTTTAAAGAACGAGTACTCAGATTTTTAAACTGCAGTTAAAAAATATATTGTGTTTATTCTTATTGAATTTGCAATGTCTATAACATCTTGCTTTTCTACTTTTTGCACATTTTCTTCATATTCGACATATTCCATTTTGTGTTCAGATATTTCTTGACCAAAGTGGTACATCATTTCACTGTCTTGTTCTTCTGGTATTGACTTTATAGTTGCTATTACACTTGCTTTTGCATTTTTTATGTCTTCTTCTGTAAAGTCTCCCTTTTTCATGTCTTCTATTTGAATTTTTATTAAATCTAATGCTTTTTTGTAGTCTTCTATTTCTATTCCACATCTTATAAATACATTGTTTTTATGTCTTACATAGTTTGAACCTGCTACATATGCTAAATGTTCTTTTTCTCTTACATTTTGAAACATTTTTGATGTTGGTGTTCCTCCTAGTATTGCATTATATATTAGTGCTGAATATTTAGATTCTTTATCACTCTTGCCTATTTCTAGTCCAAGTACTAGTTTTCCTTGTGATACTTCCATTTTTTCTTCTATAATTCTTTCTTGTTCTATTTCATCTGCTTTTTGACTTTTTTTATTATATATTGGCTGTCTTTCATTTATATTTTTTACGTTATCATTTTCCATTGCTATTTGTTTTGATCCTTCGTCTATTTCTCCTGATATGAATATGTCTATTTTACATTCAGATATCATCTTTTTATAGTGTTCATATAAGTTTTTAGCATCTATTTTTTCTAATTCTTCTACATATCCATATTTATATAGTCCATATGGTTTATCTTTATACATTTCTTCTATACATCTCTCATATGCATATTTTGATTTGTTGTCTATCTTTCCTAGTATTATTTGTTTTAAGTTTTCTTTTTCACTTTCTACATATTCTTCTTTGAAACTGTTATTTTCTATTAATGGATTAAATACTATGTCTAATAAAACTTTCATGCTTTCTTCTAATATGTTTTCTTGTCCTGGCAAAAAGTTGTTGTTTATGCTTTCCATATAAAATTTTAATACATGGTTATCCCCAGTTTTATCCACACCACAGTTGAAATCGGCTCCATACATTTCGTCTAGTTTGTTACTGATTTTTTCAAGGTTTGTTAGTTCTTTTGAGCCTCTTCTTAATACCATTGGTATTAATGCATTTTTTGTGACGTCTTCTCTATTTAATGGTGTTGTTAAAAATACCGCTAACAGGTTTGTTTTGAATTTGTTTGTGTTAATTATATGAAGGTTTATTCCTTCTTTTAATTTTATTTTATTACAGTTCATAAGTTTCTCTTCCTTTCTTATTTTATATTATAGTCATTTTTTATTTAATTATTTATTTTTTGTTAATAATCTTATATTTATTCCTATGCAAAATTTATTAAGGAAATAATTTATAGTAATATGACTTTCACAACATAATTCTTTTTAATATAATTTGACTTTTCACTATAATCTGCGTATAATTTAGATTTAAATTTTCATTATTACTATACAACAGATTTTACTAAAAAGCAAGCGAACATGGTAAATTTTATAAATTTTAGCTTATTAATTGTTACAATTTAGAGCTATCTTAATATAAAAATTCGTGTTTGTGGTGAGGATAAATTTTTAGGTGAATTTAAAATTGTAGAGAAATGTAGGGGTGAATAGCAATCGCCCGTTCTAGCAAAGGTTTGCTAAAAATCTTATATTCTTAAGCATGTTCTTCGAAGGGTGGGCGATTAATAATCGCCCCTACAACGTATATTTATAATTTTGTATAAATTCAAAAACATATAATCCTACCAACAAACCCCAATTTATACATTAAAAATGGGAACTATTTTTAGTTCCCATTTTATATCTATGTATTAGAATTTTCTCTTTCTCGCTGCTTCTGACTTTTTCTTTCTCTATTTCAACGAGTAAAATTTGTTTCACAAATTTTACACGCTCATAAAAAAGAAATCCTATTTTTATGAAACCTTTTCCTTGTCTGGTTTTTTGTCTATTTAGAACTTTCTTTTCCTTGCTGCCTCTGATTTCTTTTTTCTCTTAACGCTAGGTTTTTCATAATGTTCTCTTTTTCTTACTTCTTGTAGTACTCCGTTTCTTGCACATTGTCTTTTAAATCTTTTTAGTGCATCTTCGATGTTTCCATTATTTACTTTTATTTCTGACATTATTACTCCCCCCTCTCTAGTAGTATTCAATTTGCTTGTTTATTATACTATATACTTATGCTGTTTGTCAAGGTATAGTCTCCTAATTTTCAAAGTTTTCAAATAAATCACCCATTGCTTTGCTTTCGTTTAATCTTTTTATCGCTTCTGCAAATAATGGTGCTATTGATAATACTTGTATTTGTGGTATTTGCTTTTCTTTTGGTAATGGTATTGTGTTTGTTATTACTAGTTCTTTTAGTGCTGATTTTTGTATTCTTTCTATTGCTGGCCCTGATAGTACTCCATGTGTACATCCTGCATATATCTCTTTGGCTCCAAATCTTTCTAGTATTCCTACTGTTTCCATCATTGATCCTGCTGTGTCTATTTCATCGTCAAATATTACTGCTGTTTTTCCTTTTACTTCTCCTATTACTGTTGTTGCTATGGCTTTGTCATCGTTTCCGTCTCTTCTTTTGTCTATTAATGCTATTGGACAGTTGAAGTATTTTGAATATTTATATGCTTTTTTTGAACTTCCTGCGTCTGTTGCCACTATTACCATGTCGTCTAGTTTTTTAGATTTAAAATATTCTTGTAATAATATTTGTGCAGATAGCCTGTCACAGTTTATGTCATTAAAGTATGCTTGTATTGCTGAATTGTGTAAGTCACAACTCATTACTCTGTCTGCTCCTGCTACTTCTATTAGTTGTGCCATTAATTTGGCTGTTATTGGTATTCTTGGTTGGTCTTTTTTGTCTGATCTTGAGTATAAGTAATATGGTAATACTACTGTTATTCTTTTTGCTGATGCTCTTTTTGCTGCATCTACTGATATTAACATTTCCATAACTCTTTCGTTTACTGGTGGTGTTGTTGTTTGCACTAAATATACATCTTGGTCTCTAACTGTTTCTCCTAGTTGTACGAATGTGTTGTCGTTTTTGAATTTCATTGTTTCTATTTTTCCAAGTGGTAGGTTTAAACTTTCACAGATTTCCTTTGTAAATCCTTCTGCTTCTTTGCTACAAGCAAAAACTTTGATATTTTCCATATCTATAAAACCTCCCGATAATTTTAAGTTTTCCTTAAAATTTTTTTATTTATATTTTTGTCGATTTATCTGTACTACATTATTGTAGTTTATTTTTTCTAAATTGTCAACATTTTTCTAGAATTTGGATATTTCATTTATCCCATGATATTATTTTATTTTGTGCTAGACATTCTGGTACATCTAGTATTCTTTGGTTTGTTGAACCTTTGAATCTTAGGTTTGGTACTTTTTTGTCTATTTCGAATTTTCCGTCTACTAATACGTTTATTTCTTTTAGACAGTTGTTTGTTGTTTCATCATTTCTTTTTTCTAATTCTTCTAATGTGTACCCTGTATAACACCATACATTAAAGTTTGGCTTTTCTTTTTTTACGTCTTTTATAAAATTTAGTACTTCTCCTATGTTTTCTTTACATAGTGGCTCTCCTCCACTTATTGTTATTCCTTTTAGGATTGAGTTTTCTTTTATTTTTCCTATTAGTTCTTGCTTTTTTGCTTCGTCAAATTTTGTTCCATAGTTGTAGTCTTGAGCTATTTTGTTCTGACATCCTGGACATCCATGCGGACATCCACTTACAAATAGTACTGCTCTCCATCCTGCTCCGTTTGATATGCTTTCATCGTAAAATCCTGCTAAGTTCATGTCTGGTTTTCCTTTCATTTTTTTGTAGACACATAATCCAATTATTTTCATTTCATATAATTCTCATCATTTTTCCAATTATATGGATTATTCATTATGTATTCATTAATTTTATATAATTCCTTTTCATTACGTATTACATGTTCATAATAATTTCGTTACCATAATCGTTTATTAAATGGTTTGTATATACCTAATTTTACACCTTTTGTGCATAAATATGTTGTCCTAGTTTTATATGCACAAATTATATCTGCTATTGTAGGGGCAGGCCCTGTGTCTGTCCTATTACATATTTCTATAATAGCATGTATATGATTTGGCATTATTATATAATTGTGCAATTTTATAGTATTATATTCTTCCTCTAGATTTCAGTATGTTTGATTAATCATATTTCCTAATTGAGTTAATTCTAATGTTAAATTATTTTCACTTTTTTGGGCGGACACAGGGTCCACCCCTACATTTGTTTTAATGTTATGATTGCGTGTCGTGTGTTACCCTATCTTTTAATTCCGCTAATTTACCTTTTGTCGAGTAAAATTGTCTCCGCCAATTTTCCACGAATGCTGGCTTTTTATTTAGCAAATATTTTTAATTTGCTTGTGTGTTATGTGTTACTCTGTCCTTAAGTTCTGCAAGCTTGCCTTTTGTCG
>CAOKRJ010000048.1 GCA_948471115.1 uncultured Clostridium sp. | reverse complement strand
TCTACTTATTTTCCCATAGAAAAAATCCCTCCTTGATATTTTTATATTTTATCACAGAAGGTTTTATTTACACAACTTTTTCTATACTCTCTAATATACCCACATTATTTTTATTTTCTCTCTAATTCCATTTGCTTTGCTAATTTATAAAATGTATTTCTTTTCATATTTGAATTTATCATTGCTTGGGTTGCTGTCTGTTCTCCATTCTTCCATTTAGTAAATTCTGTAATGAATTCATTTGTTATCTCTACTTTTGGTCTACCTAAATGCTTATTTTGTGCTTTCGCTATGGCAATTCCTTCGGCTTGCCTTTTCTTTATATTATTTCTTTCATTTTCTGCATTATAAGATAAAATTTGTAATACTAAATCTGCTACAAATGTTCCTAACAAGTCTTTATGCAACCTTGTATCTAATAAGTCCATATCCAAAACTTTAATATCTGCTTGACATTCTGTTGTAAGTTCTCTCCATTCATTTGTAATCTCCTTATAGTTTCTTCCTAACCTATCAATGGAATGTATAACTAATAAACTACCTGGGCTATCTTTCAACATTCTTTTTAATGTTTGATATTCTGCTCTATTAAAGTCCTTACCACTCTGTTTATCAATAAATATTCTTTCTTCTAATATTCTTAATTCTTTCATTGCTTTTATTTGTCTGCCCTCATTTTGGTCTTTACTACTAACTCTTATATAACCATATACTTTTTGTTTATTTTCCATAACAACCACCTCTGGTCGACTAGTATAAATGCTCTGTTTGTAAATGTCAAGGCTAATTTATAAATATTTATAAATTATTTTATTAACCTTTACAAACACGATATTCAATATATTTTTAATGTTTATAAAGGTATACCTTTACAAATAATACTTTTAAATAAGTCTTCTGTATAAAAAGAAACAATAAGTATTATCTTCTAATAACTTACTGCTCTTGTTCTGATATTTCTTAAATTATCTTTTCACTATTTATATCAAAAGATGGTGTGCATATAATTGCAAATTCTACATCTCCTTCAATACTATGTTTTGCATTGATAGGTATCAATACAACATCTCCTTTTTCAACTTCACTTGTCTCATCATTTATTGTTACACTTGCTTTCCCATCAATTATGAAATAATACTTTATATTCTTTTCATTTATAAATGTTCCATGAAAACCATTTAATTTACCTATTACAAAATCCATTGGCATATTTTTTCCTGCATATAAATCTTTTATTTTCATATTATCTCCAACATTTCTTTCTTGTGCTGTTTTATATTTATAAATCATTTTAATCTCTCCTATATAATTTATTTTACAAATATTCCAATAGTTGCTTAAATTCTGTATATCCACTTTCTGAATTTAGATGTCCACCATCATCTATTACTATTTGCTTTGTTGCAATAGTATCTGCAAATTCTTTTTCAGTTTCATATTTCACATAAGGGTCATTCTTTGAATAGAAACAAATAATTTCCTCTGCACATTGTTTTATATCTTCTAAATTATCAAAATACATTGATTTATTTACATTATCATATTCTTCATTTATTCCTAGATAATTATTAAAACCACAAACAAATACTAATCTTTTAACCTTAATCTTATGTTTAACTAGAAAATGGCATACAAATATTGGTGCAATAGAATGTGCATAAATAACTGTATCTTCATTTATTAAATCTGCACTTACATAACTTTCTAATACCTTTTCCCAATTAGTATAATTTTGATAACCTACACCTGTTGGAAAATCTGGTGTATATACTATCAAATCTCTCTTTTCAATTTCATTTCTCAAGTATGTAAACCAATTTACAAATGGGCTTCCAAAACTTCCATGTACTAATAAATAATTACTCATAATATTTCATCTCCTTATTTTCAAACAACATTCTGTGCATTATCATTTAATATTGATACTGTATTATTACACCACAATTCAACTAATCTATTTATTGATTCCTTTGTATAGAATGAATAAGGTGCTGTCGCCATAACATTACCTTTATAGTCATTTAATGTTTTATCATCATAAATTTCAAATGCATAACTAATTTCTTCTTTTTCTGCTCTTTCTAAAACTAATTGATGATTATAAATTTCAACTGGGTTTATAATAATATTTATTAGACTATTTCCATTCATCATTCTAATTCTTTCATCTGTAATGATTTTTCTTGTTTCGTAATTTGTTGCAAATGTTGGAATAATATAATCTGCACTTTTAAAAATCTCATCTATTTCAACTCTTTTGAAGTTGTTCTCTTTTTGACTTTTACTCCAATATATAATTTTCATTCCTAAACTTTCACAAAGTTCTGCTACTCTTGTACCAATAGTCCCTAACCCAATAATTCCAACTGTTTTACCTTTAATTTCTGTATTCAACATTTCGTGATTATATTCCATTTTATAATTTGTTTTTATTTGAATTGGTAATTTCTTTGATAAACATATTAATAAAAATACTGCATATTCTGCTACTGAATCTGTTGAATATTTAGGTGTATGTGTAACAATTATTCCATTATCATTACAATATTGCCAGTCTATCCAGTCAAATGCAGTTGTATTTATACTTATTGCTTTCAAATTCTTTATTTTATCTATATGTTCTTTTCTTAAATTCCAATGATACCGTTCTGGATCTGCCATTAAGACTTTATCCTCATCATCATTCAGATATTTTTCTTCGTCTAATTCAAAACTTTCTTTTGCCATATACACTAACACCTCCTGCCTCTAAAGATAAGTTTGCAAACTCTGTAATGCTAGTATATAGGCTGTTTTGATTGATTACAACTCCCTCACCTTAAAAACTTTCTAAAAATTTTATGCTGATATTTTCAATCATAAATTTTTGAAATATGCAATAAGTTTTAAAATATGACAAGGGTTTTTATTTTAGTTTTATATTTTTGCTATTACTCTTTTATTGCTTGTAATATAAAAATGGTTTAATTTCAATCCTCGCAACACACGGAATATACTATATGATATTTTCACTATACTATATTTATAGTTTGCCTGTTAATGTGAAATTTCTTCTCTTATCTCTTAATAATTGACAATTCTCAACCTTATTGTTTTTACTACCTCTAACACTTATGTAATACTTGTATGGTCTAAAAGTATATTTGCCTAAAGTATTGCAATCAACTATTTCTATTTCTGTGTCTATGAATGGCTCGATTGGTTTGCCATTTTCATTAAATCCTTGTACTACATAATTACTATTCCTTTTGGGTGTATATATTTTGCCTAATATTTTCTTGGGCTTTAATAAAGTGTAATACATAACTTGTGCTTTTACTTGCAATAATCTTGCTATCTTTAATGCTACTTTTTCATTACCAATGAATGCTACTTTCTTTGTACCTTGTACTAGAAAATAAACAAGTTTTAGTTCATCTGTCCAAACTACCATTTGATTGAATAACCCATAATTAAGGTCATCAAGTATAGTTATAACTGGCGATGTATCTAACTTGGAAAAAGATATAATTTCTTCGATTGGTATTTCTTGTAATTCAATTATTTCTAACTCTCTCATTTGCTACACCTCCTAATATAACTCTATATCTAAAAGTCTGTGCAAATATTATTTAATAACATATCGCTTATATTTACTAAATTATAAATATATGTTGTTGTCGCTTTGTCAAGTGGTATTTGTTGTATGCATTCAATAATGATGTCTATTGTATCTCTTTCACTTTGCAATAAGTCTGTAATGTCTAGTCTATCGCTATTTTGTAATTGCTCTGTTAGTACCTTTCTAACTTTATGTGTTTTTGTTAGTTGTTTTTTACTTATCATTTTTCTGCACCTCCTCTGTATTAAGTTTAAATATTGTATATGCTTTTTCTAATAATGTTTTTGATTTTAAAAGTAATGTGGCTATATATTCACAATCTGCTAGACTTAAATCATTTGTGATTTCTACTAATGTTTCTAATTGCCTAATGATTTTACTGTTTTCATAAATGATTATCTCAACTGATGTATCGTGTAAATCTTGTCTAATCTCGATTAAGTGCATATAACCACCCTTTCAATGAAATGTTTAATAATTTAAAAGGAAATCTAATCTAGAAAAATTAGAATTTGTGCATTGTACTTTTTAGTACCTCTGCTCATTAATATTTTACTTACACAAAAAAATAAGGGTTAGAATTTAATTCTAACTCTTATTTATATAACTCATTATTGCAAACCCACCTACAAAATAGTAATAGTTTGTTTTTAAACGATTTGGTTGCGAGAGTAGGACTCGAACCTACGACCTCAGGGTTATGAGCCCTGCGAGCTGCCAACTGCTCCATCTCGCGATATACTTAATATAGTTATTATACCGCTTAATTTATTAAATGTCAATGCTTTGTATAAATTTTTTATTTTTATCCATAACCTTTTCTTTTATTCAACAATATATTATATTCATATATTAAAATAATATTCCTATTTTATTAATATATAGATACAAAACATGATGATGAAAAGTAAAAGGCATATATTTATATAAGTCAAAATTTAATCATAAAAATTCCTCTACATTGTCACCTCTTACTTCTCACCTATAATTAATAATTTTCTGCTTTTATTTCGAAAAATGCTTGTGGATGTGCACATACTGGACAAACTGCTGGAGCTTCTTTTCCTATACATATATGTCCACAGTTTCTACATTTCCAAATCTTGTCTCCATCTCTTGAAAATACTAGACCATTTTCAACATTCTCTAATAATTTTAAATATCTTTCTTCATGCTCTTTCTCTATTTTTGCTACTGATTCAAATAAATATGCTATTTTGTCAAACCCTTCTTCTTTTGCTGTTTTTGCAAATTCCGCATACATATCTGTCCATTCATAGTTTTCTCCTTCAGCTGCTACTTTTAAGTTTTCCTTAGTTGTTGGAATTTCTCCTCCATTCAATAATTTGAACCAAAGTTTTGCATGTTCTTTCTCATTCTCTGCAGTTTCTAAAAATATAGCTGCTATTTGCTCATACCCTTCTTTTTTTGCTTTGCTTGCAAAATAAGTGTATTTTGTTCTTGCTTGTGACTCCCCAGCAAATGCTGCTAATAAATTCATTTCTGTTTTTGATCCTTTTAATTCCATTTTTATACCTCCATGTTTATTTTTAATTATTATATCATTTTTTTTCATAATTGCAATAGCTTGTCTCATTTATTTGTTTCACATTTTTCGACATTTTTCATATTATATAGTGTAAGGAGGAATATTTATGTATAAAGAAAAGTGTAATAATTGTTCATGTAAATTATTTAATATTTTATCAAGTTTACTAGTAGCAGTTGGGATAGCTGTTGTTTTTTATATTGGTCTTATAACTTCAATATCAGTCTTAGTTTATATTACTCTAATATTAGGTATTCTTGGATTAATTGGCTTATTAGTTATAATCTTTGGTACACCAAAATATCTCTGTGATTGTATTAATAGAACTAGCTTAATTTCTAGTTCTATTGGTGCTATAATAACTAGTGCATTTGCTTTAGCTCTTACTAGCTTAGTTGCTCTTTCTATTCCTGTAGCAATTTTAATAGGTATTATAGCATTCTTTTTAGTATCACTTGTTATTAGTATTATAGAATTATTAATTTGCATTTTCTGCAATCCTAAAAATTGTTATTATGAAGATTAATTATAATTATAGGGTACAATGTATAATTGTACCCATTTGTTTATACTAACACTTTTCTGTTTCTTACATATTTTATAATAGGGAGATTTCAATGTTTGAAAATTATATCTCTTTTATAATTACAATTATATTTTAGAAAGGTAAAATATTAATTATGGAAACTTTAAGATTAGGTTCTACTGGACCAATGGTTGAATTGCTACAAAGTACTTTAAATAAATTGGGTTTTTATATTGGTGGAATTGATGGTATTTATGGTAAAAATACTGAGAATTCCGTTAAGATTTTTCAAAGGAATTTTGGTTTAGATGTTGATGGTATTGTTGGTTATAGTACTTGGAATGCTTTATTTCCATATATTTATGGATACAGTAGTTATACTATTATAAGTGGTGATACTCTATATTCAATAGCACAAAGATTCTCTACTACTGTTAATAGAATTTTATATGCTAATCCGAATATTAATCCAGATAATTTATATATTGGCCAAACTATAATAATTCCTTTTGGTTCTATTGTTCCTACAAATATAAGTTATACTTATGATATATTACAGATGAATATTGCTGCTTTTAGTAAAGTTTACCCATTTTTGCAAATGGGTTATATTGGTAATAGCGTTATGGGTAAGCAGATTCCCTATATTAGAATTGGTAATGGATCTAAAGAGGTATTTTATAATGGCTCATTTCATTCAAATGAGTGGATTACTACTCCTCTTCTTATGAAGTTTATTGAAAATTTTTCGAAATCTTATGTAGATAATGGATATATTTATGGTTATAGTACAAATTATATTTTTAATAATTTTTCTATTTATATTGTTCCAATGGTAAATCCTGATGGTGTACATCAAAGTAGGTAGTCATTATTTAAAAAATAGTTTAACTTTTTAAAGTTAAATATTATATCAACTTGCTTATCTTGGTGTATTAGTATTTTATTAATGATTACTCTCATAAGTTCTGGAGTTGGCTTTTCTAATTTTAAAAATTCTTTTACTACTTTCTCTATATTTTGATTATTATCCTCTTTAGAATTTAATTCTTCTTCTTTTAATTCCATATATGTTTCTTTTTTTTCTTTTATTTCCTCATTAAATTTTTTACATACCCTATCATACATTTCCTTACTAATTTCATTATTCAATTTGTCTATATACATTTTATCAATATTGTTATTTATTATATCTATCTCTTTTTCTAGCTTCTTTAGCATTTTTGTATAATCATTTGTTGTCTTACTATTTTTAATACTTAGTTCTATTTTTTTATTGTCTATATCTAAGAATAAATCTTTTATAATCTTTACTACCATTTCTTCTAATTTTTCATAACTAAAACCATGTGAAGTACAAATTTTAGCTGTTGTATTACTACGATAATTATTACATGTCATATAACTATGTGCATTTTTTCCGTCTTGTTACAACTCTTACACCTATTCTATGTCCACATTCATAACAGAATAGCAAACCGTCTAGCAAAAAGTTATTTTTCTTTTCATTTCTATCATAATCTTGAGCCACTAACATTTTTTGAACTGTATCAAATTTTTTTTTATCAATTATTGGTGTATGTGTGTTTTCTACAACATACCATTGCTCTTTTGGATTTACTTTTATTTTCCTATTTTTATAACTTATTCTACTTCTTTTATTTTGAATTGTAACTCCTGTATATGTCTCTCGCCTTAATATTGTTTTTATTGTTCTATTCGTCCAAAAAGTTGCTTTATTGTATCTAATTTGTTTAGTCGTTGGAATTTTATTATCAATAAGGTAATTCTTTATAGCACATAATCCTTTTCCAGCTATTGCCATATCAAAAATAGTTCTTACAATTCTGGCTTCTTCCTCACAAATTATTAAATGGTTCTTATCATTTGGGTCTGACATATATCCTAATGGTGTTGTCCCACCTACCCACTTTCCTTGTTGTTGCATAGTATGTAATGCTGTTCTAATTTTCTTAGATAAATCTTTAGAATACATATCATTTAATATTGATTTAAAAGGTGCAAAATCATTATTTCCATTATTAGAAGCAAATGTATCTATACCATCAGTTACAGAAACATATCTAACATTATTTTCTGGAAACCATTTTTCTATGTACTCTCCTGTTTCTATGTAATCACGACCTAGACGAGATAAGTCTTTAGTTATTACCATATTTGCTTTGCCTAATTGTATATCTCTAATCATTCTTTGAAAATCTGGTCTATTAAAGTTAGTTCCTGTATATCCTGGATCTATGTAAATATCTATAAGTTTATATTCGTCTCCCAAATTCTGTACATATTCAGTTAGCATTGCCTTTTGGTTTGTAATACTTTCGCTTTCATCTTCCCCCCTATCTGCATCTTCTTTAGATAATCTTATATAAATTGCTACTTTATAAATTATTCTCTCTATTTCTTCAGGCATTTTTCCTCCTTCCATGCTGAAAAAACGAATTTCAAGAATTGCTAAGCGATGGTAATCGCAAAGCAATTCTAATAATCCGAATAATTCTCTTCTACGGAAAGTTATGCCACTGGCATGACTTTCCTAGAATATGAAAAAATAATTTGAATTCATAATAAAATTATAACGTGTTTTTATTTTTGTGTCAGCCCATTTTTTATTATAAATTCAATTTTTCATTGTTGACTAAAATTTTAAGTTTTAATTGTTTTTTCATTTAATAGGCTAATTAAAAATCTCGATAATATTTCTTCTATTTCTTCTCCATCTTGATTAAAAAAAACATTAATTTTGAATTCCTTACCCACATCTTCCTCCTATGTATTAAAAATATATTTATAAAATTAAAAAAAATGACTTTCATTTCATCTCTCTAAAAAATTATAAATTTATCCCTCTACTAGATACATGCCGTTAACTACTCAAAAAATTAAAATTTTGATAAAAAATTTTTATAATTTTTCAATATGTGAGTTAATTTTTATAGAGTCCTTGAAATTATGTAAATTATATGCTAAGTTGTGAGGTAAAAAAATGTTACCTAGGGTTCTATAGAATCTTAGGTAACATTTTTTACTTATTCTTATTAATAAGACAATTTACAATCAAATTAATTGCATCGCAAAAGCCTTCTTTATAAAGTCTCTCACCCTCTATGGCTTGTATTTTATTGCATGTCTCTATATAAGTTTCAATAACCATTTTAATGTTTGCTTTAGTTTCTTTAAATACTGGTGGAACATTATCTATCGCAATATCAATTTTAGAATAATAGTTTGATTTCTTTGTAATTAAATTTAATTCTTCTTTTGAAATATTATAAAGTTCATCTTCTCGACTTTCAAAAATTTTATTTAATATATTTCTAGTATCACTATATAAATCTTTTTTCTTTTCCATGTAAATTACTCCTTTTAATATTATCGAACGTCATTATTCTGACGACATAGTTTATTATACAATGATAAAATTTTAATTGTCAATATTTTTACGTAAAAATACTTACGTCATTATTTTTATATTTTTGCTAAACTAATTTTAGTGAGGTGTAAGTAATGACAATAACATTAGAGCAAGCAATAAGAACAAGAATTTTAAACTTAGCAAAGGAAAGAAATATAACAATTAATAAAGTTGCTACTTTATCAGGATTACCACATACAACATTATTATTTTTTATGAATGAAGAAACACATGACCCTAGAATTTCTACATTATTACATATATGCGAAGCTTTTGATATATCATTAAATGATTTTTTTAATGACGAATTATTTGATGGAGTAAAAGCAGAATAAGAGGTGAAAAATGACATTAGAGAATGCTATTAGAAAAAGAATAGATGAATTATCTAAAAAAAATAATATTACAATTAACAAAGTTTCTACACTAGCAGGTTTAACGCATACCACATTGTTGGCTTTTATGAATAAGGAAACACATGACCCTAGAATTTCTACATTATTACACATATGTGAAGCTTTTAATATAGATTTAAAGGATTTTTTTAGTTCTCCCATATTCGAAAATGTTATAGATGAGTAATTGAAATTAATGCTAGCGAAAGCGAAGCATTAATAAAAAGCAAAATCTCATTTTGCGTCCGAACAAACTCCACAAATTTTATACGGTATGTTCGCCAGCATGGTCCATTGGACTACAAATCGCTGTTTAGGGAAAATCCCTAAAACCCTTTTTTACCCGCTGGGAGATAATTTTTTGTTCCATTTTTTAACAAAGTGAAGTATTTTTTACGTCACTTAATTACATATTTTTAGCTTAAAATACTTTGTTTTTTTATATTCATATGATAAAATGCTTATATAAATTTTTAATTCATATATTTATTTCTATGTATATTTCTATACATAAAAATCCAAAATGTAAAAAATTATAATAAGAGGAGGAATTGTAGGTGGAACTAGATGTAAATCATGATATGAAAGCCAACAAGGTTTCTAATAATGATGTAAGAAAATTTACAGAAGAGTTATCTAAAAGTCTAGAAATAGATAATTTATTGATTTATAATTGCCAATAGACAATGGAAAATTCACAGATGAAAATTTAGTAAAATTAGAGGAAAAATATAAGGAGATAATTGATAAAGAAAAACCTCAAAATGTATATTATCAAATGAAGGAATATGAAACGAACTTGCTAAATGAGCAACAGAAATATCTAAAAAAAATGAGAAAAAACGGTGAATTATATTATGTTAAAACTGTAGAATGGAGACTGCAAATCTTGGAAAACAGAACTTATACATAATGGAGAAAGTTTTCAAGAAATAGATATGCCACATGATGTTTATCATATGATAGGTCAAGGATCAATTCTTAAATATGAAAAGGGAAAATATTACGTTTTAGATGGTGAAACTATTTTTGATTTACACAAAGATCTTCAGGTGGATTCACAGTATTGTAAAAATGAAAATATGTACTATACACCTAAAGGGAAATTAAGTAGTAAACAATTAGAAACACTAAATCAAACGCAAGAAATAAAAGGAAAAAACATCTTTGAAAAGATATACGATAAATTTCAAGAGCTGAAAGAAGAATTCCTAGCATTATTTAAATAAAAAGGGAATTTTTAATTGTAACACAAATAGTATTACATGATTTTTCTTAAATTTATTTTGAAATATAGATAAAATCAGTAAAATGTTATATAATAGAAAGAGAGGTTAGTTTAATGTTAAAATTATATTTAGATAATTGTTGCTATAATAGACCATTTGATGATTTGACAAATCAAAAAAATTATATCGAGTCACAAGCAATAATTGTAATTTTGGATTTATATAAAAAGGATAAATTAGATATATATAAAAGTAAAATTTTAGATTATGAAATAAGTCAAATGAAGAATATTATAAAGAAAAATAAAATAATAGATGTTTATAATTCTTTAAAGTCAAACTATATAGATACAACAAATGAAATAATAAATAAAGCAGAAGAACTAAAAAAGTACAATATAAAGGAAAAAGATGCTTTACATATAGCATATGCAGAGTGTGGAAATTTAAATTATTTTATAACAGTTGATCGAATATTGATAAACGCTAGCTCTAAAGTAAAAGATTTAAAAATAAAAGTTATAAATCCGATAGAGTTTATTATGGAGGTGATGTGAATGGGAACAAATTTAAGAGAGTTAGAGAAAATTAAAGATAAAGGGTTTGCTGTATTAAAAGAAAACTTAAGCCCAGCAGAATTAGTACAGTTCTTACAAATGTTAGGTGTAGGAACTGGAGATTATACTAAAGAGAAATATGAAAATGATGAAGATATTACTATAGAAGACTTTAAAAAGTTTTTAGCAGAAAATAACTAATTTTAAAAACTATTCTCAAAGGTAGAATAGTTTTTTTTATATGTGTTGAAAAATCTTTAATACCTTTTTTGCACATTGGGAGATAATTTTTAGATGAATTCAAATTATTTTTAGCATATTTTTTGTGACCTACTTTGTATTAAACCAGATGGTGTGGATTTAGTAACAGGTGGGATTGATAAAAATTCTTCATATTACACTCGTGCAAAAAATATTGCTAATAGTTTTTCTGGAATTCCTTTTCCTTCTGGTTGGAAGGCTAATATATCTGGTGTGGATTTAAAAAACTACCAACCGGTTTGCAAAGTCTTGTAAGTACTGATTTACAATACTTTGCTTATTTTATAAATTTAGTGATTTTTTATCATTTTTAACCTGTTTTTTGTATATTTTCGTTAAGCAATTCTTCAATTTTGATAAACTCATTTAGATTTTCATTAATAGAATTTAGTTTTGAAAAGTTGAAATAGATATACACATTTTTGTCTTTGTCAATCTCAATTTTGTTAATTAATCTGTATAAATACATTTTATCTATCTGCTCTAATTTCAAAAAATTTTCTATTAATTCATCCAGTTCTT
>CAOKRJ010000047.1 GCA_948471115.1 uncultured Clostridium sp. | reverse complement strand
ATAAAATTTATTTTTCTTTTTTATATTGGACTAATTATATTTATGCAAGAATTTCCTATAAAAAAAATCCGTATAAAGCTGAAAAAAATTTAATAAAACTAAAAGAAAAACTTGAAAAAATGGAATATAAAGAATTTCAAGTACTTGTTAATCTTTGGTGCAATAATTCCAAAAAAATAAATTATGATGCCGAGCAACACGAAATACTTATTATTAAAAAAAGAGGTTATGAACAAGGTATTCAAGCATCAATGCGGCGTGAATAAAAATATTATCTCTTCTGTAGTAAACAATAATTTGTTAAGAAAAACCAAAGATAATGAATACAAGAGAGAAGTGAATTACACCTCTCCCTTGTATTACATACATTGTTTTAATAAATTTTTCTATATTTATTATAATTTCATCCTTTCATCCATTGCTTCTAATCTACCAGAACTACTATTATTTTTTAGTAGATCTAATTGATTTTTGGATATTTTATTTAAGATTTCAAGTATTTATTTTTTCAATTCTTATTTTTATCATTTATAAATTTAAATTTTCTAAATTACTTAAAATTACTAACTGAAGAATATTAACATAATCTGGAAATTAACATCTAAGTTAAAATCTTTATCTTTCCATTATTTTATAGTTATTCCAAATAGTACAATACTTAATAAATCTGACTCATTGACATAAACATATAATTTTTGCTTTTCTGTAAGTGCTGAAATGATATTCTACCTTAACTATCAGTATGTATTATATAGTTTGCTTTTGCAAGTTTTCTTCTAACAAAACAATCAATTTTATTTTGATAATCATTATGCATTTAATTTCTTATATACATTAGGTCTTGTTTCTTCTTTTTTTAATGTTCTAAAACAATTTCAATAATTGGCTTTTCATTAATAATCATATTATGCACTCCCCAAATGATTATAGTGACATTATAATATAAATATTTAAAATATATAAGGACGATGAAATATCAGCTAAAATATTAAAAATAGACCAACATTTAAAGAAATATTAACATATATGAAACAAAAAAAGATCCACTATATTGCAGCATATAAATTAATATAATTACTGGTTTATTTCGTGATTTAGAGGATCTAATTTTACGATTAGAATTACACAATACTTATTTTGTTTTTAATAAATATTATCTTAATAATTAACAACACTTAAACAGAGCAATTCATAAGCACAAAATTTACTCTGTTTATTTTTTACTTTTAAATTATTTGATTTCTATATCTTTAATAATTATTTTTTACTGGAATAAAATTTGCTGCAAATTTATACTTTTCCCTATTCTTAACATATAGATATCCAATCACACTAAAGACAACAGCACCAATAAAATTAACAAATAAATCCTTCATTGTATCAATAATACCAATATCTAAATACCCATTTTCTATTGTTGTAATTTTACCATCTTTTGAATATATTTGAGTTTTCTCAATATTATTTATTTTAATTGGTATGTTTTTTCCATATGGGTTCAATTCTACTGTAGAAATATTTTGAATAATTCTATCTTTTTGCATATCAGTTCTAAAAACATAATCAGCCGTGAATTCATAGAATTCCCATAATATTCCTATTGTCATTGAAAAGCAAAATGCAACAACCACAACGTAAATTGGTGATAAATTTATCTGTTTACTATTTTGGTTTAGTAAATCTACAAGTGAAAAACCAATTCCAGCACATAAAAATCCATTTATTGTATGTAACATAGTATCCCAAAATGGTATAACTCCATAAAAATTATTTATCTCACCTAAAATAGTAGTGGAAAAAATAAAAATATATATAATTGCTTCCAATAAGCTCGGTAACCCTATTTTAAATTTCTCAGATATAATTGTTGGTATTGTAAATAGAAGTAATGATAATACACACATGAATACATTTTCAAAATTTCCCATTAATACTTGGAATATCATACTAATTACAACTAATAACCTTAATATCAAATATACGACAATAGATTTTTTATTTGTCTCATTATATTTTTTCTTCATTTTTTTTGCAAATTTACCCATATATTGCTCCTTTATATTTTAATTTATTATTAAATAGTTTTAATTAGTTAAAATTATAGTACTTCTAACACATTACTATTTTATTACTATATTCAATATCTAAATAACCATATATAAATTAATTCATAATATCCATATATTATATTTTTTAATGTTTCTATATTTCATTAAACTTTCCTTTATTTGCTTTATAATCATCTAAAATGTTAAAATCAATTAGAACTCTAATATACATAGATATCTCAATTTCTAAGTAATCTAATGGAATTATATCATAAAGTTCATTAAAAATATATACTAATTAAGTTTTAATAATTTATTTTAATACAAAATTCTCTATATATTATTGTATATATAAAATAATTACCTATATATTTTTATATCATAATATGTAATTTTAATAAATATTTCCATAGTGAATTTGTTCTATTTAGCACAAATTTATTTAAAAAACACTCTATTAAACTTTCTAACTCAAACTCACTTTAATACTTTTTTATCAGTTATATTTTTATTAAAACTATATACTTATATAATTTCCATTATTTGGAATATTATGGTATATTATATAAAGAAAATAGACTGACATTATTGATTTTTATTCAAAATTATGGTAATATATATAAGGAGAATTTTAATATCGAAAATTAATTAATAAGGAGACTATTATGAGCGAGAAAAGAGAAGAAGTTGTAAAAATTCTTATTGAACTTGCTGAAGATGTACAAAAAGCCAAAAAGATTATGGATATGTACTACCCTTCAACAAATACACCACAAAAAATAGAAATACTAAAGAAAATGTTTAATGTTAGCATTGTTGACCACGAAGTACAAGATGAATTTACTTACACTGCAATATTAAATTCAATCATAATGAAGTATTAATTACGTCAAAATTTCTTCATGAAGGAGGTACATTATTATGAAAGAATGCAAACATGCTAAGGAAGATTTTCTTTACATGACAGCATTTTGCAAGAATTGTAGTAATGACTTTAAAATAACAAAAGATTTGATTTTTAGTGCAGGAGACTTAAGTGCATACGCAACACTGTGCCCTAATTGTAATTTTTTAAAAAAGCTCCCATTTAAAGATGTTGTCAAAACATTTGGCAATATAAAAGTACTATGAAATATTTATATAAAAGAATGTCCTATTTAGGGCATTTTTTTATTGTAAAAAAGTAATAACGACTTTACCTAAATTTATTTATATAA
Source organism: uncultured Clostridium sp. (assembly GCA_948471115.1). Lineage (GTDB taxonomy): Bacteria > Bacillota > Clostridia > TANB77 > CAG-508 > CAKPSH01. The sequence continues at coordinate 9,767 of CAOKRJ010000047.1, read as the reverse complement.
AATTATATTAACTTATATTCATTTATTGATATAATAATATTCATATGAATAATGATGAACTTCCATACAAACTAAAATACATCCTTACAGAGCTTGGTACGAATAAAAAAGAGTTTTTATAGGAATGTCGTAAATTTAGTCCATCTATATCAAAATCAACTATTTTAAATGAAATAAATGGGAAAAATACAATTGCATCAACAATAGAGACATTAAGTACAATTATAAAAGAAGTTCTAAAACTATTTATATCAAACATTTTTGCACCATAGTAATATACTAAAAGTTCTTCACTATTTTCTTTTTTCTTAATCTATAAAAATAATCTTTTCTTTTTATATATTTTTTTATTAAATCTCCCATTTTCATATTTACTCACCTATTTTACTTTCCAAATTTTAAAGTAATATATTGATAAATTTCATTCCAATTACTAAATACTTTAATACTCCCTGCCATATCCTCTTTACTACCAATCATAATAGCATCTATGCCATATTCAAGTGCACTAACGCAGTTTTTATCACTATCATCAATTAATATATCAATGTTATTTTCTTTACATACCTTTCCTTTATTTTCAGCATCTACAATTAATTTATCAAAATATATATCATTTTTATCTAACCAATGTTTACTTTCTAAATATGGATTATCATATACTTCATATCCTCTTGCAGTTATTATAAAAATCTTATGGCCATCCTCATGCAATTTTTTTATTACCTCTGCACACCACTGTCTTGGAAGTGCTTCATTTGCAATTTTTACATGCATATTTTTCCTAAAATATATGAGTTCCTCTTTACTAAAACCAAACATCTTTTGGTATCTACTGGAAAAATTACCATAATATTTTTTGGTTAAATCTTTCCCTAAAAAAATGGCATATTCCCTAGCAGCATTTGTTAATTTGTCTCTAACTAAAGTCATTGTATCATCTATATCAATTCCTATTTTCAAATATATCACCTATAAAAATACTTTAAATTTTTTTCTAATTATTATATCACATAAAGATATCAAATGTAATTCTTAATGTTTAAAATCTTTATAACAAAAATGTAAATTCTATATTACTTTTATTTAAATCATAGCTTTGTTATGATAAAATAAAAAAAGGAGTAAATGAATGATGGAAGTATAAGGAAAAGAAAAAATAGTTTATGCATTTTTTTAGAGTATTTTTACATGAATCAAAAAGTAAAAATTATAAAAAATTATGAAACACTTTATGAAAGTGACATAGGACATGTTACATGTAATATAATGAATATGGCACATGTAAAAAAGGCATATGCTAATAATTCTACTATTATAATTTAAGTAATATATTATTAAGTTAATCTTATAATTACAAGCATTAAAAAAATTCATCACTTAAAATGTTTACACATTTTTTAAATACTAAACCCTAAATCCTTTGTGCGACGGTACATTTACAAAATTATAAATTTTGAAATATTAAAAATTCTAATCTAAATTCTAATCTATTTCAAAATTTTAGTATAGAATATTTTTTATATGCAGTTGTGGCGGAACTGGCAGACGCACAGGACTTAAAATCCTGCGGTGGTTAAACACCGTATCGGTTCGATTCCGATCATCTGCACCAAAAACGGAACATTAAATAAAAAACGTGTAATCTAGTTATTTCAATAGTTACACGTTTTTTATTTTTTAGAATTTTCTTAAAAGTACTGCAATAGTACTGCAATAGAGATTTTAAAGTGCTTTTTTTAGTTGCTTAAATACAAAATCTTCTGATACATCAATATAGACCTTACCTGTTATTTCGCTTCCTTCTACATGACCTGCAAGATATTGTATTGCCTTCATATCCATTTCAGCCTCTTTCCATCTAGTAATTCTAGTATGCCTTAACCTATGGTTATGCAATGTTTTCGATATTTTATATTTTTCATTTAACCTTCTTAACCATGCATTTACTTCTTTTGGGCTTACAAAAGTATTTTTCTCATAATCCCAAAATATCAACCCATAAATGTTTGTTATTTTTTTAGATGTTTGTTCATTTATAATTTCGTTTATTTCATCACTAATTGGAAAGTTACGTACTCCCTCATCAATTCCAGTTGTTTTATTATATGTCTTTGTATGTTCTCCTAAAATTATATTGCCTTCTTCATCTTCTGTTAAAGTATTGTCTATACGTAGTTTCATATTTTCTTTATTTATATTATCTTTTGAACGTGCTAATACTTCTCCAATTCTCATAGCTGTAATTAGTTCTAATTTAACTATATTTCTATATGGGTGATTTCGTTCTTCATTGTCTAGTATGTCATTTAATCTTTTTTCTTCTTTAACTGTCAATGGTTTTACTTTTTCTGTTATTTTTACTGATACTGGCTTTTTCAAGTTTTCATCATCCATTATATTATAAGGTATTAGTCTATTTGAGGGAGAAGAAGCAATACGAAAGCCTTTAAATAATAGTCTCCAAGCCCTATCAATTCCAGACTTCTTATACTGCTTCAACTCTTCTTTGGACTTTTCAATATCATGTAAAGTGACCTTTTGAACAGGCTTATAAATAAAATTAGAACAACATTTTTTTATTTGTTCAAGAGTTTCTTTATCACGTTTATATGAATTATTACTTGTTATTCCATCTTTATTTTTTTGTTCAATGTGTTGTTCAATAATTGTTTCTAGTGTTTCAGAACTTTTACCTATATATGTTCCATCATTTATACTTGTTATTATTTTATTAAATCTAGCTTTAAAATCTCCTGCTTTTTCATTCTTCTTTTGATAAACTGTATGTCTTTTTCCATCTAGTACATATTGACCAACATATAAGCCAGTTTTTTGCTTAACATATATTGTTCCTTCTCCATTTCCTTTACTTTTCTTTTTTCCCATAATAAAATCGCTCCTTTACAAGAGCAACTTTTTGTACTATAATAGTAAATAGAAAGTCGCTCTTTAGATTTTCTATAAGGGATTATTTTTTGGGTAGTTCAGCAAATCATCACAAAAAATATTCCCTGCTTTTTTATTTAATTTCTTTATTATTTTTATCTTTTATATCTTCTTTTAATTTCTTCAAATATTTTTCAATATCAAACATAAAAGTATTTTGTAGTTTAGAAGCGGTAAAACAAAGTGTTTTCCCAGAATTTATTTCTAATACTTCAAATACACCTTTATACTCATCCCAAAGAAAAAGTGAAATAAATCCCAAAATACCATATTTCGCTTCATTTTCTAATAAACAGTTAATCGTTTCAATTCTTTTTGCAAAAGCTCTTTTGTTTGTAGTTACTTTATCTTCTCTAGCTTTTAAATCTTCCAATACTTCGATTGATTTTTCAGTTAGTCCAAGTCTTTTATAAATTTCCTTATTATTAGTTTTTTTCATAGATTTACTCCGTTTTTACTAATAATATAACATTTATTTTTTCTTTTTGTTATCGTTGGTATCATTTTGATTTGTAAATTCTTTTGCAAGTTGTTCAGCTAATCTAGAAACTTTTAGCAATGCACCATCAAGAGCTTCTTCAAGTGTTACTTCTACATAAGGTTCCTTACAATAATTTTGAGATATATTTACTTCCATTGAGAGAGAGCTTTTTTCTTCAAAAATTGTCATCCCTTGTTCTTCTAACCTTTTAATTTCTTCTAATTTTTCTATATCATCATTTTTTATAGCTTCTACTTTTTTTGAGAGATGATATAAAATTTTTCCATTTCTTGTTTTAATGTTCATAAGTCGGTAGTTATTTATACTTATTAGAAACTCTAAAAAAGTGTTGTTACGTAATAAATATTCAAAAAGATTATTTATAAAAGGATCATTATTTAATAATTGTAGCATAATAATAGAATGTTCAGATAATCTAGTTACTTTATAAACATTATAATATTTATCTTCTCTTATGTTTAATGGTAATTTAGCTAATATCCAATTTACACTTACTTTGAATTTTTGAGATATTTTCATTATGGTATATATATCTAATTCTTTTTCACCAGAAAAATATTTACTAACTGTTGATTCTTTTGATTTATCTCCCATAAGTAAGCCTATTGCTGTTCCAAAATCAGTATTAGTCATTTTATTTTCTTCTGCAAGAATTTTTAGTCTTTGTCCAATTTTTTTATTTAAAGACTTTTTTAATTTATTTCGCTTGTCCCTTAATTCAAGCCATTCATTATCCATGATTTTCCTCCTATAAATAAAACTATAGTAATTATAAATCATAACAAGAATAATGTCAATGTGGCTTATCAAAAATGATAAGCAATACGCACATAAGCCTTATGTCTTATTTTGTTTTTCTAAAATTAAAATAAATGGTATTATCAAGTTGTAGTTATCAAAAACGATAATAATATTTTGTTGGAGGTGAAAGTAAAATGACAGTTACTGTTAAAACAGATACAGACATCGAGTTAAACATAAAAAAGTTAGATGAAATGCTAAAGAAAATTGAATTATTGGAAAATGACAAATCAAAAATGCTTCGCTTTGTAACGATTTCCGAGTTTGCAAAAATTCGTAATTGTTCCATAGCTACAGCCCAAAGGATTTTCAGACAAAAATCATTTCCTAGCGAACGGGTTTCGGAAAGCAAAAAGTTGTAGAAATTCGGTGCTTTGAAGCAGTGGTATTTGTCAAAACACGACAAGAACGAAGAGTGCTGAACTACCCAAGAAATAGTTAGAAAATCAAGAGTGATTTTCTGTATCTATTGTGGTATAAAAATCACTCTTGCAAAGAAAAAAGGAGATAGTAAAAATGAATGAAGAAGAATTAAAAAATAATGTTAATACAGAAGAGGTAAAAGAAGAAATAGAAACAAAGGAAAATACTACAATAGAAACACAAGAAGCGGAAATTAACACAAACAATACAGAAGAAACACAAGAAATGGAAAAGAAGATAATTAGTAATGAGAAAAATGGGAATAATAGTGCTTCAATTGATAATTCTAGTGTTTTTCCAGAAAGTGTTTTACGTTATTATAATGAAGATGTACTTTTAACGGATTCTCCAGAGAAAAAAAACGTTGATGATTATTTTAAAAGTGCTACTGACAATGATGAGGAAATAGAGAACTTGCTATATGAAGCAATGGGAAGTGCTTTTGCAGAAACTGCTAAATTGAGTAAATCGTTCATATTTTTAGGGAATGGACGCAATGGAAAAAGCAAGATTTTTAGACCTATTGAAAAAGTATTAGGCGACAAATGTTCACATGAGCATCTTGAAGCCTTATCAGGTAGTAAAGCAGGAAGCAAAACTACAATACAAAAGTTATATGATGTAACCGTAAACATAGCAGAGGACCAAAAACAGCCCAAATACATTAACAATTCAATGCTTACAAGGGTTATTTCTGGAGAGCCTATATTAGAAAAAGGAATGGATAAACCTGTAAAACCTCATGCAACTTTACTATTTTCTATGAATGAGGTTGTGAATTTCAGAGAAACTTCATTAGCTATAACTGATAGATTTGTGGTTATACCATTTACTGTAACATTTACAGATGAAAAAGGTAATAGAAACATAAACATAGAAGATGAATTATGCGAAGATAAAGCATTGCAGGTAATTGTAACTAGAGCAGTACAAGCATTTGAAAAAGTGTTAGACACTGGTAAATTTACAATTCCAGAAAAGGTAAAAAAAGCGACAGATGATTACTTTATGGAATGTAATACCGTAGCCGAATTTTGTACTTTAGTTCCAATAAAAACATTTATACATAAATCTAGGTATTATGAGGAATATAAGAAGTGGTGCAATATCAATAATAGAGAAGCTGTTGGTAATACTAAATTTGGTAGCGAAGTTTTAGGCCTTGGATATAGAACAGAGCGCTATACATTTAAAAAAGCAAGATACACTTATTATGCTGCACCAGATTTCAATAATGATGATAGTAGAATTATTTATGATGAATATCTTAATGCTGTTGGTATGGCTGAAGATACTGATAAAGCATTTGATGATAATTATATAAAAAAACATTATAATGATACCTTTAGTGATTATCTTTGTAAATACCTTTATTATCAACTTGATAATGATAATGGTGCTTATGCAAAAGAGTTCATGAAGTCTCGTGATACCTCTAATGATAATAAGTCAAATTCTTAATTGTATTGCCATGATAAAGGAGATAGGGTCAAACCTATCTCCTTTAATATGGAATTTCACTATGCCACTATGCCAGATATGTATTAGTAATAAAATATTTTTTCTATATTCAATAAATCAATTCTGCATGAAGTCTGCTATATTTATATACGAAGTATATAAATATACTATCAATTTATGAAAAAAAATTAAGTAATTGTTAAAATACACTAAATTATTGGAATTTTACTATGCCACTATGCCAGATATGGTTTAGTCTTAAAAAACTCTTATATCCTATCTGTCGTTCTCTAGGCTCGATTTTAAGCTGTTTTATATACTACGGCGAAAAAAAATTTGTAAAAATAAATATACCCTCTCTAAAGGCTATGTAGTCTCTCTAGTTCAATATGTGAGGGTATTGTTACATTGCATCCTAACATAACATTAATCATCTAAAATCTGTCTTTTATAAGCATTTCTAGTATGTTTTATATATTCCCAAACTGTCGCATCATATTCTTCTTCATATAAATAACTATATGATTTTAAAAAGTCCTCTTTGTTTAGTTTTAGAAAATCTTTCATTTTCTCTTTATCTTTAATAAAAGTGTAAGGTCTAACTTGCTTCATTTTCTTCGCCTCTTTTATTTATTAATTTAATAACATAATTAACTGCATAAATACCATTTTTGTTATATAATCTTTGCCATGCCTGTTCATATCTCGACCATTTAAAACCATGTTTCTTTAATGTAGTTCTTATTTCTTCATCTGGTATAGTATCAAATAGAAGCTGTAACCTGTTTATTTCTCTATTTAATATTGCTTTGCCACCATTAAAGGTAACATCTTTAAATTGCAGTTCTTCCAATTCTTGAATTTCTTTTATTCTGTCTTTTAATCTTCTTATATCTGCATTTAGATATTGTAATTCGTACCATTCATGAGGTCTAGCTTTTACTTCAACTTTGGCTCTTTCTAGTTCTTCAATTTTAGCTTGTAGTTTTTCAATAGCTTGTGGATCATCAGAAGATATTGCTTTGCCATTATCAATATTGTCTATTTTATTTCTATAATAGTCTGCTTTTTCACTTTCTTGTATAGATTTCCTCATTTCATTGTCTATCTTCTTTAAATCGTTTCTATGTCGTTTCTCGCTGTGATGTCCTGTTAAAATAGGTTGTCCCATAGGTATTGCACTTGATATCTTTCTTTGATTTTCATAATGTGCTTGACTTCTTTGTTCTGCTTGTTCTAGTCGTTCTTGGTATCGTTCCTTTTTTTGTTCCTGTCTTTCTTCATAATCAATTCTTCCTGCCATATTTTACATCTCCTTTCTAATCTGGTACTGTGTTATAGACTTCTTGTGTTTCATATCGTAAATAAATAAGTCCATAGTCTATATGTGAATACATAGGCGATAGGTAACCATCTACTAGAGGTTGGTTGTCTAATTCTTTCCTTTGACAAGTACCACCTTTTTGTCTAATATGTGTTAAATCTTCTGTTAGTCCATGTGATAAAGTTTCAACTTCTGCTTTAGTCATGGTCTTTCCGTTGTATTTTCCACCAACAAACTCATACATAAATTCTATCTTTTCATTGTTTAGTCGGTTATATATCCATTTTGTAATTTTATCTAAAAACAAACCATCTTCTAGTATTTCATTTTCTTTCTTAATACTTACTTGAAAATCTGCAATTCCTTCAATGTCTAATGTTTCAACGAATGTTTGTGTTTCAATAAATGTTAGCATTTCACTTAAATTCTTTTTGTTCTTGTTAAATTTCCATACTGTTATTGATCCTGTATTATCTCCGTTGTCTGCTATTTCTACTTTAAAATTTCTTACTTGAGCCTTAATATTTATATCGTATTCATGTTCCTTTAATTTTTCAACTGCTGTTTTGTGTTCCATATTTTTTGATTCCTTTCATAATTCATTATATGTTGTATATTTCTTTATTCTTCAAATGTCTAATTCTATATGGTAAAACTAACTTGTCAAAATCGTATGAGTTTATTCCGATGTATAGGAATTATCACATTAGGTTTAACAATGTTGCAAACTTCAATAATTCCTTCAGCTGTTGCATGACCACTTGTGTGTAAATAATGGTATTTTCTGGGAACAAACTTAACAAGGTCTTGTTCTGCTGTTTTACCTTGTAAATATCCTAACCATTGAGAGTAAATGAATATGTTGTTTTTAAATCTAGGGTTATAAACAAATTTCTTTGAAAAGTAGTTGCTGCGAACTAACATACAAAAACCATTACTGACCATCTTTTTATACAATTCGCTATCAAAACTCTTAACATCAGAGAAATTATAATAATCGGTATATTTCGCACTATTTTTGCTTACATAATCAAGTATTTTCTTCTGGTAAATATCACATATAAATAGTTTTTCTCCTGCTTTTTTATTCGCATGATAAAAAGAAGCTATCCTGTCAATGTTAGTAGAAGCACATAGTATAAAAATGTATTTTTTACTTTTTATTAAACTAACTGCTTCTTCTTGTAACATAAATTCAGACATAAAGTTTTCATCTTGTCTTGATAATGTTGTATGCTCACAAATTAGAACATCAACTTTTCCTATTTTTTCAAGTGTTTTAGGTGTTCCTTTTCCCATAGGACCATGCAAACGGAAATCTCCGTGTATGTAAAATTCTTTTTCCGTTAGCTTCTATAAGAAACATATAACTATCAAAAGCCGAATGGTCTGTACGAATAGGGGTTATTTTCATATTTCCAATTTTAAAAGGTACACCTTGCTTAAATATTTTAAATGTATCTATTTTATCAATATGTTCCTGTGTAATTTCTGTAACTCCTGTATCTTTCATTTTATTTTGAAATATAGTAAAAATCTCTTTTGCCTGTTTTCCAATGTAAATAGGAACATTTTTACTAACTTGCATATATTCGCCTATATGGTCTCCGTGATAATGAGTTATAAGAACAGCATCACATTTTTTACTGATATTAGCAATATTCACTTCTATTTCATTTTCACAATTAGGGAGATTAGAGCCAACATCAACAAGTACCCTTGCTTTTTGACTTCTAATTTCAGTTACACAACCACCAATTTGATTAACTCCTCTATGAATTTTGACTTGCATATAAATTCCTCATCTTTCGTATCTATGTTTTATTTTTCCTAAACCTGTTCAACACTTAATTTTCTAAAACAGCATAAAAACCACTTTTTAAAAATTGCATCTATACATATCCCTTTGCATTGTTTCCATACTTTTTATCTTTTCCAAACAACAACCATGTTTATTGCTTTCATAATCGTTTTTAAGCCATTTTTAAGAAGCAGGAATAAAATTATATATCTAGTTCTTTATTGGCTTTTATTTTCTAATTTATAATCTTTCAATGTTTCAAAAACTTTAGCTATTACTCGTGCATAATCTATTGACCTGTTTAATACAACATCAGAATTTCCACTAAACTCTAAAATTGCTTTTATTGTATAAATCTTCAAATTGGGTAGTTTTTTCTTACTCAATGTTAAAGTATCAATTACTTCATTTTCAAATTTTATATTAGTATTTGCTTTTATAAAATTCATAACATAATTATCATTGTGTACGACAATAGGTAGATACTATATAAAATCTATCAATTT
>CAOKRJ010000046.1 GCA_948471115.1 uncultured Clostridium sp. | reverse complement strand
CGACGCTCTTCCGATCTATAATTATATGAGCTTTATCACTAATTTTTAGATTAGATACAGAAAAGCCATGAGCTTTCAAATTATCAATTTCCTCAATCAAAACCTTAGGGTCAATAACAACACCATTACCAATTACGGCTAAAGTATTTTCATTTAAAATTCCAGATGGAATCAAATGAAAGGCATATTTAACACCATCAACCTCAATAGTATGTCCAGCATTATTTCCACCTGTACAACGTATTGAGACGTCAGCATTTGTTGATAAATAATCTATAATTTTTCCTTTTCCTTCGTCTCCATAAAAAGCACCTAAAACGACGTCAACCTTAGACATAAGGGCCTCCTTTTGATAAATAAAAATTATCATAAAAATATTTGTTTTACTAAAAAAACCGACTATATTATCTCCCAAAACACAAAAAAAGTCAATAGAAAATGTTTTTGCCAAAAAAACTAGTGTTAGTTACAGTTCAGGTTCCAAAAAAATATATTGTAATGAAAATGTAACATATTTGAATTATACCACCTGAATTGTAACCTCCAATGTGAACAAGATATTTAATTCATAAAAAAATTGAATTTTAACTAATATTATGGTAGAATAAATATGTTCAAAATATGTTTTAAAGCTTAATGTAAAAAATTACTAATATAATAAAATATATAATTCAACAAAAAGGACAATCCTATGTTATATAAAAAGAAAGGAAGTATAAATAATGAATGAAAACGAAACATATGTAACACCATTAAGTGGAAGATATGCAAGTAAAGAAATGAATAAAATTTGGTCACCAAGTGCTAAATATTCAACATGGAGAAAGCTATGGGTAGCACTTTCAGAAACGGAAAAAGAATTAGGAATCAATATAACAGATGAACAAATAAAAGAAATGAAAGAAAATGTAAATAATATTGATTATGATATTGTAGCCCAAAGAGAGAGGGAATGTAGGCATGATGTAATGAGTCATGTGTATGAATTTGGTCTGAAATGTCCAGAGGCAAAACCAATAATACACTTAGGAGCAACTTCATGTTTCGTAACAGACAACACAGATGTAATATTAATGAGTGAAGCTTTAAAAATTGTAAAGCAAAAATTAATTGTAGTAATTAACAACTTAAAAGAATTTGCAGAGAAAAATAGAAATATTACATGCTTAGGATATACACATTTCCAACCAGCACAACTCACAACAGTAGGAAAAAGAGCAACTTTATGGATACAAGACTTATTAGAAGATTTAGAAGAATTAGAATTTGTGGAATCACATATGAAATTACTAGGATGTAAAGGTACAACAGGAACACAGGAAAGTTTTATGAAATTATTTAAAGATGAAGAAAAAGTAAAACAAATAGATGCAAAAATAGCAGAAAAAATGGGATTTGAAGAGTTTTATGCAGTATCAGGACAAACTTATACAAGAAAATTGGATTCAAGAGTTTTAAATCTTTTATCAGAAATTGCACAAAGTGCATCTAAATTTGCAAATGATATGAGATTATTACAACATGAAAAAGAATTAGAGGAACCATTTGAAAAAGGACAAATTGGTTCTTCTGCAATGGCATATAAAAGAAATCCAATGAGAAGTGAGAGAATAAATTCATTAGCAAGACATGTCATGATTTTGACACAAGATCCAGCAATAACGGCGGCAACACAATGGTTAGAAAGAACCTTAGATGATTCAGCAAACAAAAGAATATGTGTACCAGAGGCATTTTTAGCAATTGATGCAATACTAATACTATATGGAAACATAAGTAAAAATATAGTAGTATATGAAAATGTAATAAAAACAAAATTAATGCAAGAATTACCTTTTATGGCAACAGAAGAAATTATAATGAATGCAGTACTAAAAGGAGGAGACAGGCAAGAACTACATGAGAAAATAAGGGTATATTCAATGGAAGCTGCAAAAGAAGTAAAACAATTTGGCAGACAAAATGACTTAGTGGATAGAATTGCAAATGATACATCATTTGGTTTAACAAAAGAAGAAATATTAAAAGCATTAAACCCAGATAATCTTTGTGGTAGAGCACCTCATCAAGTAGAAGATTTTATAAAAGAAAGAGTAGAGCCTATATTACAAAAATATACCAATTTATTAAAATACGAAAATATTGAGGTAAAAGTATAAAAAAAATTGACAATGAAAATACATTATGTTATAATAATTATCTGTAACCGCATAAATAAGGTATATAAAGTCTGATTTAATTCAGATACCTAAATAAGTTTAAAGGTTAGCGAGTATACGAAAAAAGGGAGGTGCCTGGTAATGTACGCAATAATTGAAGCTTGTGGAAAGCAATACAAAGTAGCAGAAGGAGACGTTGTATTTTTCGAGAAATTAGATGCAGAAGAAGGCAAAAAAGTAAAATTTGATAATGTTATATTAGTATCTGAAAACAATGGAAAAATAGAAATAGGAAATCCTTATGTTAAAGGTGCTAAAGTAGAAGGAAAAGTAGTTTCTCATGGTAAAGCTAAAAAGATTCTTGTTTACAAATATAAAGCAAAAAAGAATTACAGAAGAACACAAGGACATAGACAACCATATACAAAGGTTGAAATAACATCTGTTAAAACTGCTTCTGAGAAAAAAGCTACAGCAAAAGCAGAAGTAAAGGCAGAAGCTTAATATAAGAACTATTTAATATAGAAAGGAGAGACTAACATGGCACATAAAAAAGGGCAAGGTAGTACCAGTAACGGTAGAGACAGTGAGTCAAAGCGTTTAGGTGTAAAAAGGGCAGATGGACAATTTGTTCTTGCTGGAAACATATTAATGAGACAAAGAGGAACAAAGATACATCCAGGAACTAATGTTGGAATTGGTAGTGATGATACTTTATATGCATTAGTAAATGGAGTAGTTAAATTTGAAAGAATGGGTAGAGATAAAAAGAAAGTTAGTGTTTACCCACAAGAAAATAAATAAAACTAAAAATCGCATGGCTATATCCATGCGATTTTATTGATTTTAATAATAGTCTATGGTAAAATGAATTTGTAAAAATGTGCCTTGGAAGGAATGAATTTAAATATGGACAAAAACTTAAATGGATATATAATGTCTGGAGATATTGAAGTGGTTAAAATCGAAAATAATATACCTAAAATAATAAACGAAGATTTATGTCCATTATACTTTAAATATAATATAGATGTTAATGAATGGCTTGCTTCAAGAGCTATAGATTCACATAGAACTAATTCAAGACTTTTAAAGAAAATGTTAAGATTAGAAGAGAAAGATGATATCAGTACTACATTAGTGGCTCATGCAGTAACAATTACTGATAATTATTGGTTTAAAGAAGAAGGAGAAACACTTAAATGGGAAGATGTTAGTTTTAAAGAAAATTTATTTTATGACATTGCGTTAAATGGTAGCCTTAATAACATCGATTTTGATTCCAATAAAATAAATTCTCATACTCCTGAACTTACTAATATTGGCAGTTATGAAAAGTGTTGGAAATTAGATAACAATAAATGGTATCTATGGAAAAAAGAAAACAAAGAGGAAATGTTTTCAGAACTATTTACTTATAATTTAGGAAAACTATTGGGATTTAATATGGCGAAATATGAGTATGATAATGGATATATAAAATCACTTGATTTTACTGATGGAAATAAGGCTAATTTTGAAAGTTTTTACTCTATTGTAAAAGATAATGAAGACTATTCAAAAAGTTTTTCTTATCTCTACTCTCTTAGTAATAAAGAAATAGCAAAAGATTATCTAAAAATGATATATTTAGATTCGATTTGCTATAATGTGGATAGACATACTAAAAACTATGGAGTATTAAGAAACAAAGAAACAGGAGAGATTATATCGCTTAGTCCGAATTACGATAATAATATTTCTCTAATTGCTCGTGGTACTGTAAATGATATAACAAGAGAAAAGGATGGATTATTAAGATTTCTATATGAATTTATAGAAAAAAACAAACAAGCAGAAGAAATGTTTAAGAAACTTGATATTCTTAGAATAACAAAAGATATGATAATATCTTCAATTGATAATACTAGAATTGAAATAGATGATAAAACTAGAGAGTATATTATAAACTTTATATTAAATGGACAAGAGAGAATATATGAAAGAATAAATAAGGAGACAAAAATGGAAGAAAAAGCAAATTATTGTTTAAACTGTCCTACAAAACCATGTTCGACAGGTTGCCCATTAGGTAATGATATACCAAACTTTATAAAAAAAGTTAAAGAAGGTAATTATAGGGAAGCATATAATATATTATTAGAAACAACGGTATTACAATCTGTTTGTGGAAGAATATGCCCGCATATGAAACAATGTAGAGGAAAATGTGTAAGAGGTATAAAAGGAGAGCCAGTAGAAATTGGAGATTTAGAGACAGTTGTAGGAGATATGGCAATCAAGAATAAATGGGATATTCCAAAAGTAGAAGAAATATCAAGCAAAAGAATCGCAATTGTAGGAGGAGGTCCAGCAGGGATTACAGCAGCAACATTTTTGAGAAGGAAAGGTTATGAAATTAAAATATATGAAAAACATAATGAATTAGGTGGATTATTATCACATGGAATACCTGAATTTAGATTACCAAGAGATATTTTAAATCAAACAATAGAAAAAATATTGAATTTAGGAATAGATGTAAAATATAATTGTAGTCTAGGAAAAGACATCACTTTAGATGAGTTAAAAAAGGAATATGATGCAATTTTACTTACAATTGGAGCAAATGTATCATCTAAGATGGGAATTGAAGGAGAAAATTTAGAAGGAGTGTATGGAGGAAATGAATTACTAGAAAATAACAATCATCCTGATTATAAAGGAAAAATAGTTGTTGTAAATGGTGGAGGAAATACAGCAATGGACACTTCAAGAACTATAAATAAAATGGGAGCAAAAAGAGTATATGTAGTATATAGAAGAGCAAGAGAACAAATGCCAGCAGAACAAAAAGAAATAGATGAAGCAATTAGTGAAGGAGTAGAATTTTTATTTCAAAATAATATAGTTAGAATTATTGGGGATAAGAGTGTGGAAAAAATTGAATGCATAAAAACTGAACTAATAAAAGTAGAGGGAGAGAATAGATTAAAACCTGTAAATATAGAAGGAAGCAACTATGAAATCCCAGTAGACTATGTAGTAATGGCAATTGGTTCAAAACCAGAAGAAGACATATTAAATACTTTAGAATTAAAAAGAAATAAATTGGGTTACATAGAAACAGATGATAGCAATAGAACATCAAATGAAAAGGTGTTTTGTGCAGGAGACATAAGTGGAGAAACATCAACCGTAGCTTGGGCTGCAAGGTCGGGAAGGAATGCAGCAGAAAATATAGATATATATTTAAGAAATATCTGATTTATAAATTTGTGTTTGTTGGTAGGATTATATGTTTTTGAATTTATACAAAATTATAAATATACGTTGTAGGGGCGATTATTAATCGCCCGCCCTTCGAAGAACATGCTTAAGAATATAAGATTTTTAGCAAGCCTTTGCTAGAACGGGCGATTGCTAATCGCCCCTACATTTCCTCTACAATTTTAAATTTACCTAAAAATTTATCATCCCCACAAACACAAATTTTATATCATAATAGAACTCCAAAAATACAAACAAAATAAAGAAGAACTAAATAAGAACATTTATTTTATTCTTATTTAGTTCTTCCTTAGTCAATTCTTTTAATCATTAGATTCCTGTTCATAATATGGGATATAAGACTGTTTAGGTGATAACCTTAATAAATATTTTAATCTACCAAGTAAAGTTTTAAAGAAATTTTCTTTATAAACAACAATTGAAGTTTGTACAGGTTTCATTTCATTATCAGCCTTATATTCTAATTCTGACATTTTTGCAATGTAATATTTATTAAAATATGTATAATCATCAGAAACAGCAATTAAATTTCTAAAATTATATAATTTAGTTCTATATTTAGATATACAATCTTTTGTATAAAGCAAATTTATAGTATTATTAAAATAAGCAGTAAGTATCATATTTTGAGTATCTAAAAATACTTTTTTAATTTCTAATTTAAACTCTTCTATCCTATTACAATTTTTTTGAACTCTAATTACATAATCAGAGTGTGTTTCATTATAAGAACTTAATTTAGTAATATTTTCTTGCATTTCTATTAATAAATCAATATTATATTGTACTGTATAAAAGGTTTCTTCAGATGTTAAAGATATAAATTGATTTTTAAAATTATCATTACTATTTAATGTGCTGTCAAACAATACATCTTCACCAACTAGATATGCAATTTGATTTACTAATGCACATTCAAGTGGGTAATAATCTGGACTAATGGTATTAAAAGTAAGGTCAAAATATGTAACTGTTTCTGATTTCTTATTGACACATTTAGATGCTAATAATTGTACAGCAGCTTCATTTAACCCTGTTCCAGGAAGAGAACTATCAGTAAAATCACAAAAACCTAACCTCACTAATTTTCCATATTTATTTAATCTTTCTTGCAAATAGTGAATACATTCATGAACAATTAAATCACTAATTTCATCAAAAGAAGTATCGGGACTAAAATAAATAGATCTGTTTTTATAAAAATATTTTGCAGGACAACCCATTGGTAAGTTTGCAATATACATATTAAGTTTTATAATTTCAGAAAAAATTTTAGGTGCTTCAAGGTCTTTTTCAGGGAAAGTATTTTTCAAAATTTCAACGATATTAGATGCTATTGTATTTATTGTTAAAGAATCTAAAGCACGAATTATCTCTATACCCTCTTTTTTTATTTCAGATTTTATACTCATATGTAATTTAAATCTCCTTAGTATAATATGAAGTTGATAAAAGTCTCAACAATCTATTAAAATTATACTATATAAATATTACAAATGTATTACAAATACATTAAAATAATATTACAAATGTAATAATATTTATATTAAAATATATTGATGAAATATTAAGGAATCAAAAATTATAAATGGGCACATGTATGTGCCCTCATGTTAATTTAAAAGATTTATGTTAATATATTATCTTATATCTCTATATTGTTTATTTTTTATGAATAATACTATTGATACTACAACAAATACAATTAAAATTGCAATTATTATTACATTTTCACCTGTTTGTGGCAATCTATTTACATTAGCTGTGGTATTGTCTATAGTATTGTCGATAGTATTGTTATTATCTGGTTTATCAGTATTAGGCGTATCGATTGGACCTAAGTCCCAGTTAATGCCTGTTGATAGGATTTTATAATCGCTATTATAGTCGCTGACATAAGCTTGTACAATGGCAATTTCTTCTACGGGATAATAAACATCTTCATCATCTAGTATTGCATATATGTAATAATAAGCATCATTAATCAAATTTATACTGTTAATAATAGATTCACCATAATGTTCTACTGGTATAGTGCCAGTATAAATAGAATTAGCTGTTTTAGCATAAGTAAGTAATTTACTTAAAGAATCTGTTTCTCCATTTTTTATAGATGATAAAATAGAATTATCTGTTACTTGTCCTATTTTTAGCATAACTTTTCTTTTGTTTTCACCAGTATGTGGTTCATTTATACTTATAGTAGACTTCTCACTATCTAAGCCTATATAAAGTCTTGAACCTAATTGCCTTTGTTCAGGTCTTTCTATTTGTTTAGCTGAAACAATGAATTTTTGCTCATAGTTTTTTGTATCAGGATTTCTTTGTTGTTCACATATCCACAAGTATATATCACCTTTTCTTTCTAAATAATCTGTTACAGGTAAATCAGAAAATCCCATATAATCATAGTTAGAAACAAAATTCATATTATCAAAAACCAAGGTTGGCTCTGTGGTATCATTTGTAATAAATATATAGTAGTAGTGTGAGTCTAATTCTGTAATTCCTGTTATTTCTAAATCATAATGGGTAGTCCCATCTACATTTTTTAATAAAACAGCCAAATTACTTGTATCTGCCCAAGTAAGATCACTTTCTGTTTTTGTACCATCATCAGTTTCTGCATTTACTATATTTGGTAATAATAATAAAATTATTATCAATAATATTATACTTAAAGTTTTCTTAAAACTCATTATATTTTTCCCCTTTCTAACAATATTATAATCATTATATCACTATTCAAATAGTGATACAATAATAAAAATATTACAAAAATGTAATATTTTTGTAATATTTTTAAAGTTTTTGCACAAAAGTATCATAAACTGTATTTTTTAATTTTTTCATTTTTCAGACAATCTGAGGTTCTTTTTTAAATATTTTAAGAAAAAGTGACAGATATAAGAAGAGGGTGAGAAAAATGCACAATTCTTATCTCACCACATTTATTTGTCTTATTTAACAACAATATTATAAATTTTATTATTAACATATATCTCTTTTACTATATTTTTCCCATCTATAATATTAAAAATTTTGTCATGAACTATTTGCTTTACTACATCTTTTTCAGAATCCTTAACTATCATTACAGTATCCTTTAATTTACCATTTACTTGAATAGGAAGTTCAATTTCATCATCAATTGTCTTAGATTCATTATAAGATGGCCAAGAGCTTTCAGCAATTGTATTATCAGTTCCTATTAAACTATAAATTTCTTCAGAAATATGAGGAGCTATAGGATTTAATAATATCAAGAAAGTGTTAAGCTCCGCCTTATTAATTCTTTTTAATTTATAAAATTCATTTATCATTGTCATAAGGGTAGCAACAGCGGTATTAAATTTCATTTCTTCAAAATCATTGGAGATTTTCTTAATAGCTTTATTCATCATTTTATCAAAATCAGGAGAATAAGTTTCCCCATCAATTAAGAAACTTTGCAAATTCCAAACCCTATCTAAAAATTTACTACAACCACGTAAGCTTTCCATAGACCAAGGAGTTGCTTGATCAAAAGGACCAATAAACATTTCGTAAGTTCTGAAAGCATCAGCACCAAATTCTTTAACTATATCATCAGGATTTACAACATTACCTTTAGATTTAGACATTTTTTCTCCATTACCACCTAAAATCATACCATGAGAAGTACGTTTTGCATAAGGTTCTTTAGTAGGAACCTTACCAATATCATATAAAAACTTATGCCAAAATCTTGAATAAAGTAGATGTAGAGTAGTATGCTCCATACCACCATTATACCAATCAATTGGTAACCAATAATTTAAGGCTTCTTTAGATGCAAACTCTTTATCATTATGAGCATCAATATATCTTAAGAAATACCAAGAAGAGCCAGCCCATTGAGGCATTGTATCTGTTTCTCTTTTAGCAGCTCCACCACAATGAGGACAAGTGGTACTTATCCAATCATTCAAACCTGCAAGAGGAGATTCTCCATTTTCACCAGGTTTAAACTTATCAACCTCTGGAAGTACTAAAGGTAAATCCTTTTCATCTAAAGGAACCCATCCACATTTATCACAATGTACCATAGGTATTGGTTCTCCCCAATATCTTTGACGAGAAAATACCCAATCTCTTAATTTATAATTAACTTTCTTAGTTCCAATATTTTTATCTTCAAGGAATTTAATCATTTTTGTAATAGCTTCGTTAACAGTTAATCCATTCAAAAAGTCAGAATTAATTAAATAACCATCAGATTTATCAGAATATGCACCATTTTCTACAGAAACATTATTCTCTTTATTTGTAATAACTTGTTTAATAGGTAATCCAAATTTTGTGGCAAAATCAAAATCCCTTTCATCATGAGCAGGGACAGCCATAATAGCACCTGTTCCATAAGTAATTAAAACATAATCAGAAATCCAAATAGGAATCTCCTTACCATCAGCAGGATTTATAGCCATAATACCCTTAATTTCTACACCTGTTTTATCCTTTTCAATCTCAGTTCTTTCAAATTCAGATTTTCTAGAAGTTTCTTCCTTATATTTTTCAATTTCATCCATATTTGAAATCTTATTAGCTAACTTTGAAATAATAGGATGTTCAGGTGCAACAACCATATAAGTAGCACCAAACATAGTATCAGGTCTAGTAGTATAAACCTCTAAATATTCATTAGAATTTGCAATTTGAAATTTAACTTCAGCTCCTTCACTCTTTCCAATCCAATTACGTTGTTGAGTTTTAATTTTTTCAAGATAATTAACATCATCTAAATCATTTAAAAGTCTTTCAGCATAATCAGTAATTTTTAGCATCCATTGACTCTTTTCCTTTTGAACAACAGGGCTACCGCATCTCTCGCAAACTCCATTAACAACCTCTTCATTTGCAAGACCAACTTTACAACCTGTACAATAATTTATTGGCATTGTAGCTTTATAAGCTAGTCCACTTTTAAATAATTGAACGAAAATCCATTGAGACCATTTATAATAGTCTGGTTCAGTAGTATTAACCTCCCTAGACCAATCAAAAGAAAAACCAATAGATTTTAGTTGTTCTTTAAAATGCTCGATATTCTGAGCAGTCACTACTCTTGGATGAATATTAGTTTTAATAGCATAATTTTCAGCAGGAAGCCCAAATGCATCAAAACCAATAGGATATAATACATTATATCCTTCAAGTCTTCTTTTTCTAGCTATTATATCAAGAGCAGTATAACTTCTTGGATGACCAACATGTAAACCTTGTCCAGAAGGATAAGGAAACTCAATAAGACCATACCATTTTTTCATAGTATAATCATCTTTTGCATTAAAAGTGCCCTCTTTTTCCCACTTATTTTGCCACTTTTTCTCAACCTCTTTAAAATTATATGATGACATAAAACCTCCCCTTTGAGCAATAATGCTCTAATAAATCTTTAAATAATACTACTATTATATAACAAAAAATCAGAAAAATAAAGGGTAAACAAAAAAATATAAAAATAAATGTAAGATTATATGTAACATTTACTCTTTTCATAATCATCAATAGCAAATTGTAAAGATTGATTTACAACTTCATTAATAGATATATCTTCTTCTTTTGATATTTGTTTTATTTTATCCAAGATACTATCCTCAATTCTCAAAGTATATTGTATATACCTTTTATCAATTCTTTTATGATAAGCAATTCCCATAAAAATATCACCCTTAATATAGTTTATCAGGTAGACAACATGAAAAGAAGACATATTTTATACATGTATTTTATGCAAGTGAAAAAACACTGTTACAATTCACCCTATCTCAAAATATAATTAATTCAAAAAAAGAAAATTAGATTATTTTATTTTCATTTTTTAACATTGCAGGAGCACCGCTCATGTCTCCTGAAATATTACCAGAAAACGTGAACCAATTATTATAACAAGACGATATTTTACCTGATATTAAAATTTGAGGGTTGCCTTCAGAGACATCCTTGGAACAAATAAATGTTCTTGCTTCTGGATCTATAAAAGGACCTGTATCTTTCCTATATATTACATAAAATGGCTCACCATCTACTGCAATAAATGCAAAAGAATCTTCATATACTTTTATAATTACTCCTCTATTGGTTTCTCTCTCATTTGGTCCAGCATATGATATAGCATCATGACAGGATTCCTTTATAAAGATAAATAAAATTATAGTAGAGACTATTAATAAAGCTGATATAGCTATTAAAATGTTTCTATTTTTTTCATAATATCTTTTACCTTTCTTTACATTCATGAAGAAAGTATATCATTTACTATATTTAAATACAAGAAAATTTCTTTTTTTTTACATATTTTTATGTCCCCAATGTGTATCTATTGCAATATGTATCAATGTATGATATTATAGTGTAAATTTAAAAAGAAAAGAGGTATATAAATGGAACAAGTACAAATAGGAAAAATTTATAGACATTTTAAAGGTAACTACTATTTTGTAGAAGACATTGCATTAGATTCAGAGACACAAGAAAGAATAGTAATTTATAAACCATTATATGAAAGAAAAGACAGTAAAATTTGGGTAAGAAGAGAAAAAATGTTTTTTGAAGAAATACAAATAGATAGACCAGATAATATAACTAGGCAAAAATATAGATTTGAAATACAAGAAAATCTATCGAAAGATTATACAATAAAATAAATATACCTCATTGTAAGGACGAAAATAGCTTGTCCACATAGAAATGGAATAACCAGTAAAATACAGAAAGGAACGATAAATATGATAGATATAAAACTTTTAAGAGAAAATCCAGAGATAGTAAAAGAAAATATAAAGAAGAAATTTCAAGAACATAAAATAGAACTAGTTGACAAAGTTATTGAATTAGATAAGAAAAGCCGTGAAATAACCATGAAAGATGACGAATTAAGAAACAGTAGAAATACATTAAGTAATGATGTAGGTAAATTAATTCGTGAGGGAAAAAAAGTAGAAGTAGAGAAAATAAAAGAAGAAGTAAAAAAGATAAATAATCAATTGATTGAAAATGAAAAAAAAGAAGAAGAATATGCAAATAAAATTAAAGAAATAATGATGAAAATTCCTAATATAATAGATGAATCTGTTCCAATAGGAAAAGATGATAATGAAAATGTAGAAAACGAAAAATTTGGAGAACCAGTAGTTCCACAATATGAAATTCCATATCATGCAGATATAATAGAAAAATTAATGGGACTAGACAAAGAAAGTGCTGGGAGAACAAGTGGGACAGGATTTTATTATTTAATGGGAGATGTAGCACGTCTTCACTCTGCTATGATATCATATGCAAGAGACTTTATGATAAATAAAGGATTTACTTACTGTTTACCACCATTTATGATACATTCAGATGTTGTAAATGGAGTAATGTCATTTGAGGAAATGGAAGCAATGATGTATAAAATAGAAGGAGAAGACTTATTTTTAATAGGAACATCAGAGCATTCAATAATAGGAAAATTCAAAGGGCAAATTGTAAAAGAAGAGCAACTGCCTATATGTTTAACATCATATTCACCATGTTTTAGAAAAGAAGGAGGCTCACATGGGCTAGAAGAAAGAGGGTTATATAGAGTACATCAATTTGAAAAACAGGAAATGATTGTACTATGTAGACCAGAAGAACACATGGAATGGTACAATAAAATGTGGAAATATACAGTAGAATTTTTTAGAAGCTTAGATGTTCCAGTAAGAACACTAGAATGTTGTTCAGGAGACCTAGCAGACCTTAAAGTAAAATCATGTGATGTAGAAGCAT
>CAOKRJ010000045.1 GCA_948471115.1 uncultured Clostridium sp. | reverse complement strand
TATTTTTATATTTTATCACGGAAGGATTTATTTACACAACTTTTTCTATACTCTCCCTAGTCTGATCTTCTGTAAGTTTACTTCCTTCAATATGATTAGTGTTGTATGCAAATGTTATTTGAGTATTATGATATAAATTACCTTTTAGCTTCATATTTTTTTGTTCTCTTAATACTTCTAAAATCTTTATTTTAGATACATCAAAATCATCTTCTTTTACTAATTCATCGACTGAAACATCAAATAATTCAGCTAATTTTTTTAATGATTCAATATTAGGTTCTAATGTCCCTGCTTCATATTTTGAAATTGTCGCTGATTTCACTCCTAATATATCTGCAATTTCACATTGCGCCATATTTTTGTTTTCTCTATATAATTTTATTTTTTCTCCTAACATAATAAAAAACTCTTCTTTTTCACTGCAAAATATTATATCATATTATTGCCAAAAAGAAAGTTTTTATTTTAATTTTATATAACTATTTCCAAAAAAGAATTATTTAATTGATCAAGTCTTTCAATTTTATACCATCTTTATTCTTCCATTCACTATATCCATTAGAATTTCTTCCTAAAATAATAATAGCTACTATTGATGGAGTAGAGCATAAGTGATTGTTTACAAAAGAATTATATGGTGTTGGATAAGTTGAAACAATATATTCCTTATTATCTTTAATTTTAGTTGGATGTGCACCAAATATTGCTCTAATATTCTCAAAATATTCCCAAATTTATTTAGCCTTTAATTGTTTAATAAATTGTTCTTTTGTTATTGTATATTCTTCTCCATTTTTAAATTGTGTTATATACCAAATATCTCCTTTTAATACTGGCAAATAAAAATAATAGTTAGTTAATACTGAAGATTGCTTATAACATTTTTTTAATTCTTCAATTTTTATT
The DNA here is from genome assembly GCA_948471115.1 of uncultured Clostridium sp. GTDB lineage: Bacteria > Bacillota > Clostridia > TANB77 > CAG-508 > CAKPSH01. Next base: position 12,594 of record CAOKRJ010000045.1, on the reverse strand, counting down.
TTATAACTTTCAGAATCGATATTAACACTTGAAGATGGATTTACACTTTTTACTTCAAATATATGAATCCTATCAAAATCATCTTTCATTATAAAATCTGGATAAGATGCATGAATTCCATTTAAATAATATTCATATTTTATGTCTGAATTAGTTATGAAGTTTTTACCCCATAAAAACTTTTCTTTTGGATTAATTTTATCTTTTTCTCCAAATAAACTAATACTATCTTTATTTGGATTATTGTTTCCTGTGATAACTTTCTTTATAATACTATTTTTATTAGCATTCTCTTTATTCGAAATTTCTTTTAAAAAATCTGCCCATTCTCTTTCTGTCTCACTATCAAAAGAAAATTTATCAGCACCATCATTTCTTTTCCAAACCCAATCTGAAATATTTTCGTAATTTCCATTATCTACATATGAGGATTTTTCCGGAAAAGATGTGAGATAATCGTTTCCTTTATCATCTTTTCTTATTTCCATACTTTCTTCATAGTTATATATATAATTATTATTTTCAGTAATTATCTTATCTATATGATTATTGAAATTCCACCATTTTTGATAGTCATCTGCATAATCATAACACATCTTTTGTATTTCATTATCAGTTCTAACAAATTTTTTATATATTGAAAAAATATCGTTATATGCTGGCTCATTTTTTTGACTAATTATAAAAGTATCTATATCAAATTCTTTTCTTTGTGATAGTGGTTTTAATTTAGTAGTTTTTATCTTAATATTATTAGTTATATCAGTTGACTCTTCATATAGTTTTACATTTCTAACCTTTTTTCCATCTGTAGGTTGATTTCCCCAAATCCAAGATGTAAGTGCTAGTTCTCTCGATTCATCATCTAGATTTTCAAAATCAAGTAATCTCGGATTTCTTCTAACTCTTCCCATTACTTGTTCATCTAATTGTTCACTTTGTGTTTCTCTAATTTGATATAACATGCAAGCTCGTGGAATATCCCAGCCTTCTGAAATGACCATTTTAAATATAATAATATCTATTGTATTTCCTTTTGCATAGTCTCTCCACTTACTAACAGGTAATTTTTTTGCCTTAAAATAATCATTTGTATCACAATCTTTATCATTATCTACGATTAACATCCATTTTAAATCTTGATGTTCTGCTTTGGAAAGGACAGGAAATATTTTATTGTTTAGTTCTTCATCAGATTTGTTTTTATTTGAAATTTGAATAATTAAACAAGGATTAATTCCTAATTTGTTTCTATATTTCTCTTTTATCAATTCAAACTTATTAATAGCATCTTCTATAGTATCTTCATCATTTCCAAATTCAACTCTTTTTATAAGTTTAGCATTTATAGCTTCTTCATTAGTAATTTCTATATCAGGGGTTTGCCCTCTACTTAATTTTGGTGTAGCGGAAAAATTAATTATTTTTTTAAAAAAATTTTCGGACAAATCATCTAACTTGTTCGTAGCAACATGACATTCATCCTTTATTAAATAGATTTCTTTTTCTAAACCATTAAACCATTTATTAAGTGTGATTGTATTTAAAAATTGCTCCATACATCCTTTCATTAGTCTACTACCCTTTTTATATAAATCTCTAGGTAAAACATAGACATTACAATCTGTTGGAATATACAATGCCTCTTCTCCTGAAATTTCACTATTAATTAAATATGGTTTTAAATGTAAAAATTGTCCTGTTTCTGAGTAGGAAATGAATTTATCATAATTTTGTTGTGCTAAATTTCCTTTTGATAATGTTGAAACAAGAAAAATAATATCACTATTCTCAGTAAGAATTCTATTCATAAAGTCAGCAATCATATAGGTTTTTCCACTACCTGTTGGTGCTTTAAATGTTATTTCATCCTTATTATCTATAATACTAATTAAGTTATTTACAGCATTATTTTGCAATTCAATTACTTCTTTTAGCATTACTTTTCCTCCATTCTACTCTTCCAATCGTTATTGCTTTCTATATCTTTTTCAGTGATTTCAAAATTATTACATATCCATTCAATTTTATCTTTTATATTTTGGAATTGAGGTATATCATAATTTGTTTCATCTATTACATCAAAAGGTGTCTTTCCTATTGTTCTCTCGAAATTAGCAACTGTTTCAATTTCATAAACATCTAGAGAATTTCCATATGATTCAAATCCATCTTTTGCCATTTTAAAATCTTTTGATTTATCGTAGCATTCTCCTGTCATAATTCTTTTTAACCTTTTTGTAGTAACATCTAAAGCAACTCCATTTGGAGTTTTATCAGTAATTTCATTTAATGTGCATAAAATAAATTGTCTAGTTCCATAGTCTTCACTATTAAGTTCTAATACGGCTTGACCAGTTGTACCACTTCCAGCAAAAAAATCTAAAACTATAGCATCTTTATTAGAAATATTAATACATCTTTTTATGAGTTCAACTGGTTTTGGATTATCAAACTTATCTTTTCCAACAATGTCCTCTAATTGCTTAGTTCCTATATTATTTTCAGGTAGGTCATCCCATAATGTATCTATTCTTTTTCCTTCATCTTTTCTTTCATTCCAATAATCTTTTACACGTAATGTTTTACCTTCAAAATATAATCTATTATCATTTTCCAAAGCCTTAATTTTATCGTATACCATTCTCCAGCCTTTAGGAGGACAAGGCCAAATCTTTCCATTATTATCAATATAATCATAAGATGTTTCTGGTCCTGGATCTCTTGGCTTTTGAAGACTGACGGTAGCATAATTACCTCTTCCATCATTATCATTTTTATTATATAATTTTTGTGAGGATACTGCTAAAGGTTTAAATATCTCCGATAATTCATACGTTGCTGTTTTTGCATATAGTAAAACATATTCGGTATTTATTGTATATTTATCTTTTTCTGTTTTACCACTAGAATTTTTCTTCCATACAAAAGTGTTTATAAAATGTTTTTCATCAAAAATTTCATCAAATAAACATTTTACATATGCATAGTTTTTATCATCTATACTACAAAAAACCAAACCATCTTCAGATATTAATTGTTTTGCCAAAATTAATCTAGGATATAACATTGATAATAAATTATCTCTTGTCAAATTATTATCATAGTTCATTGCTGCAAATTCACCCATTTTATTTTTACTATATGGTGGATCTATATATATAACATTAATTTTATTTCTATATTCAATTAAAAGGTTTAGTAATGCATCATAGTTATCTCCAATAATCAATTTGTGTTTCAAATTTGTTTTATCATCTTTAAAACTAAGTTTATCGTTTTTCTTTAAATATTTAATTGTATTAGTTAGTTTTTCGAGTCTTTTATCAAAATGGAAGCCTGTTCTCTTATAAGTAGTACCTAATTCTCCTATCAGTATTGCTTCATTTATGCTTTCTGCTGAATTAATCAATTTAATTATTAATTGTGCATTTGTATTCTCAATAACTTTATCATCTATCCTTCTTTCTATTTCAGCAATTAAAGTTTTCTTTATTGTCTCTAAATTTTCCATTTTTGCCCCCTAATAATTTATAAAAATTCTATTATAACTTATATCATAAAATGACATTTTTCTCAACAAATACACAGAAATTTGTTTTACATTTTTTATTTTTTTAGACAAAAAATCTATTTCTCAAAACATATAAATTTCAAGAAATAGATTTAATTACTATCTTTCATATTTTCTATCTTTCTTCTTTTGTTTTTCTTTTCCCTTTAATTTTCTTCAGTTTCTCTTATTTGTTCCTTCATACTAGAAACACTATCTGTAATTTCATCAACATTCTAATTTCCTTTTTTATTTTAGTTGTAACTGCAATTTTTTAGTTCTTCGTAAGAAGGAAAACCTCCTACACTTTTTGCATTTTTAATTCCATTATTTATAGCCTCCATCAAAGTATCAGAAGCAGCAATTCCAACATAGTTTACTAAATCTAACGAATTCAAATTTAATTTTATTCTATTTTTACTATGTGGAGATATCGAAAAAATAACATCTCCATCCCAGTTAGTATGAACAGGATATATTGCTCTTGCCATACCATCATGTGCTAATTCAGACACTTTTATAAGTTCTTCTCTTGTCATCTCTATATTAGTTACAATAACTGCAAGAGTAGTGTTAGTTCCACGATTTATATACTTACTCTTAACATTTTTATTATAGTAGTTATTAAAATCATATTTCCCACATTCTGAATAAAAATCTTTTGTGATTGGATTAATTATATCTCCAACAGAATTTGTTACTACAAAAGCTCCAATATATGTGTTATCACATATTTCTTTGATAGAGATACCAAATCCACCTTTTAATCTATTTTTATAGTTCCATTTACCAGTAGTAGCCCCTGTTCCAACTCCAATATTCCCTTGTTGTAAATTTGTATAACTAGAATTCTTTGCCATTTCAAATCCATCTTTTAAATGTGGTCTATTATCCTTTCCTATTTTTCTATCATATATAACTGCTCCTACAATACTTGGTGTATTCAAATAATCCATTACCCCTATTGAACATTCTAATCCAGCAGTACTTCCGCCTGTTAATACTATAGCTTCTACTATTTTATCGGCACCCTTTATCTCATATGCTGGAATATTTATACTACCTGTATCAGACCCTCTAACATCTATACCTATATCAGCACCATTGTCTGGTATAATAACAGTTGCTCCTGTTAAACTTTCAATATCTGTATAGTGTCCTATTTTTATTCCTAATTTTTCTAATTCTTTCATATTAAACCCTTTTCTTATATTTTAACTATTCTATAAAACATTACTTTTATTCAACTGTAACTGATTTCGCTAAATTTCTTGGTTTATCTACATCTAACCCCTTTGCTTTTGATACATAATATGCTAATAATTGCATTGGTATTACCGTCAATATTGGTGATAATAGTTTGTTTGTTTCTGGTACTTTTATTATTTTTCTAAAATTGTATTTACTTAAATCTTTATCTGTAACTACTATTACATTTGCTCCTCTTGTGATTACTTCTTGTAAATTGCTAACACTCTTCTTCACTAGTTTTTTGTCTGATATAATTCCTATTACTGTTATTCCATTTTCAATTAAGGCTATTGGTCCATGTTTTAGTTCCCCTGCTTGATATGCATCTGCATGAATATAAGATATTTCTTTTAGTTTTAAAGATGCTTCTCTTGTAACTGTAAAGTCTATTCCTCTTCCTATAAAGAATACATCCTTTTGTTCATAGATTTCATTGGCTAATTCCTTTACTTCTTCTGCAGTTTTTAATGCTTCTTCTACCTTTTTTGGTAGCTGCAATATTTCATTTTTTAATATTTCTATTTCCTCACTATTATTTTCTAATACTTCTGCAAAATGTATTGCTAATAATTCTAGTAATACGACTTGAGACGTATATGCTTTTGTTGAAGCTACTGCAATTTCAGGTCCTGCATGTGTATAAATAGTATAATGAGATTCTCTTGTTATTGAACTTCCTATTACATTGCTTACTGCAATTGTTTTGCATTTTTTATGTTTGGCAAGCTTTAAAGCAGCTATTGTATCTGCTGTTTCTCCTGATTGACTTATAAATATTGCTAGTGTTTTTTCATCTATTAATGGGTCTCTATATCTAAATTCTGATGCTATATCTACTTCTGTGTCTATTTTTAGAAGTCTCTCAAAAGTGTTTTTTGCTACTAATCCTGCATACATGGCAGTACCACATGCAACTATTTTTATTTTGTTTATTGATTTAAGATAATCTTTATCTATTTCTATATCATCAAATTGGCATTTCTCATTTTCTTTTAATCTTGAGCCTATTGTTTCTCTGATTGATTTCGGTTGCTCATATATTTCCTTTAGCATATAGTCTTCATATCCTTCTTTTGATGCTGCTTTTTCACTCCATTCTATTTTTTCTATTTTCTTTTTTATATTATTTAAGTCTTCATCATAGAATTTTATTTCATCTCTTGTTAATTCTACAAATTCACCATCTGCTAATAAATAGAAATCTCTTGTATATTCTAACACTGCTGGTATGTCTGAAGCGACAAATTTGTCATCTCCTGAAACTCCTATTACCATAGGGCTATCTTTTCTTGCAACTACTATTTTATCTGGCTCATCTTTAGATATTACCTCAATTGCATAACTTCCCTTTAAGTCTTTACATGCTCTATTCACAGCTTTTAATAAGTCTTTTTCTTCTTTATAATAGTAACTGACTAAATTCGGTATTACCTCTGTATCTGTCTCAGAATAAAATTGATATCCTTTATTTGTTAATTCTTCTTTTAATTCATTATAGTTTTCTATTATTCCATTATGTACTACTGCAAATGTGTTATAATTATCTAAATGAGGATGTGCATTTAACATAGATGGCTTACCATGTGTTGCCCATCTAGTATGTGCAATTCCCATTGTACTTTCTAATTCATTTATCCCTTCTAAATTACATAAGTTATGTACTCTACCTTTATCTTTTTTGCAAACTATCCCTTTATTTTCTATTACTGCTATTCCTGCTGAATCATATCCTCTATATTCTAATTTTAAGAGTCCATTTATTAAGATCTCATTTGCCTTATTTTTTCCAATGTATCCAACAATTCCACACACCCTAAAAAACCTCCTATTCAAATAATATATAATATACCATAATCAACAAAAATTAGCAAGTCCTTGTGAAATTTCTTATTTTAGTTCAATATCCCCAGAGGTTGTTTGTACATTTAATTCAATATATGGCTCTTGTCCTATAACATTTCTTCCCTCAGGAAAATCTATATTCCCTGATGTACTTTTGGCTTTTATTTGACAGTTAGATTCTTTATTTATATACATATCTACATTACCTGATGTTGTTTTTATAATTGACTTTCCTGCTATTTTAAAGTCTTGACTTTCAATATCTCCTGATGTACTAGTTAATTCTACATTACCATCAATTTTTTCTATTTCTATATTTCCTGATACACTTTTTGCTTCTATTTCTCCTTTAGCACTTTCTACGGAAATATCACCAGATACTGTTTTTAGCTTTGCTACATTATTTTCTAATTTTTTTAAATTAATGTCTCCTGATACTGTTTCTATATTAATATTATCTGCTTCAATGTCTCCCATTTCTATGTCTCCACTTGTAGAATGTACTTTTAAGTTTCTGAATTTTAAATTATCATTTGATTTTATGTATCCAGATACTGTATTTATATCTAATTCTTTTTCATAATTTTTTGGAATATGTATATCCAATACTATTTTATTTATATTGAAAAAACTAAAATGTATATTATTCTTCTCTCTAATTGTTATATTTGATGATGATTTATCAACCTTAATTTCTTCATCTCCTTTTAATTCTTTATTTGAGTATTGTATAACTTTTAATTCACTTTCTTCTGTAAAAATTACATTTACATCTGAAGACTCTAATTCGATTTTCAATTTTTCAATATCTGTTAAGTCTATATTTTCTTCTTTTCTTATATATTCTTCTTTTCTTATATCACTTGAATCTATAAATCCCATAAACCAGTTCCATTCCTTATTTTGAATTGCAATTGTTAAAATGTTACATAGTGCAATTGTAAAACTTATTAAAATAACAATTAATATAATAATTCCTACTTTTCTCATTTATTCTTCCCCCAATTTGAATATCAATTTAATAATATTTTCTATCAATGATGCTATTAAAAAGATAATCCAAGAGATATACCAGATACCAAATGTAAAACTAACTATTAAGTATATAATTACTGTTAATGTCCATATAATTGAATCTATCGTCTTTTTTATCTCTTTGTTTTTATCATTTTTTCCTTTCCATTCTTTGAATTCTTCTACTATTGTGTCATCATATTTGGTATATTTTGGTTTTGTCATAAAATGATATATTAACACACATGTAGATACTCCTGCAATTGAAAGAAAGCTTGAGACTGTTATAAAGTCTGGAAGTCCTAGTTCATCTAGTACTACACATGCTATGACACTTAAAATATATAGACCAACACAAATAGATACTATAATCCCTGTCTTTTTTCTTGCCTCTTCTACATATTGTGTATGAATTGGATTGTTTTTATTTAGTTCTTCAATTAATTCATCTACATTTCCAATTTCTTTCATAACTACTTGTAGTGCCTCTTCTTCACTTTTCCCTTGTTTTATCAAATCTTCATATTTGTCTTCTGCATTAGAAATTATTTCATCTTTCAAATCATTTGCTCTTTTGGTATTTGGAGCATTTTGAAATAAAGTATTTACTTCTATTCTGATTTTTTCATTCATTGTTTTATTTCCCCCTTTTATTCTATATCTGATTTTTTTGGCATGATTATTGCTGCTATTATATATGCAATAATTCCGCCTCCCCAACAACAAGAAAATATAATCCATAATAAACGTACTAGTGTTGGGTCAATATCAAAATATTCTGCAATTCCGCCACATACACCATCTAATTTTTTTCCTGCTTCTATTTTGTATAATCTTTTTTTCATTTTTCCTTCCTCCCCATATTCCTATAATTTATTAAATCTAAAATTAATTGTTTTTTGGCTAGTGTTTAAAAAACTAGGACTCAAAAGAACAATTGTTTTAAATTTTTCATTATATTAACTTATCAATAAGTTCTTTAGTTAAATTCCATTCTTCTATATTTTTTTTATAGAATTCAATTCCTTCATTTGTAATTGAATAATACCTTCTTCTTGCTCCACTATTTCCTTCTCCCCAAAAAGATGAAATATATCCCATCTCTTCTAGTCTTCTAAAAGCACAATATAATGTTGCATCATTTAATTCATATTTGTCGTCTGTCTTTTCTTTTATTGATTTGTTAATTTCATATCCATAACTATTTCCCTTCATTAGATGTGCTAAAATAATTGTCTCTGTATGTCCTCGTATCATGTCTGCTCTAATTGACATATCATCACCTGCTTTCTTTTCAGTAATATTATATATCAATATACATTATCTGTCAAGGTATATTAAATGAAAAAATAGATGCCAATAAATTGGGGGTTGTGGGAATGATTATATGTTTTAAAATTATAAAGAATTATGACATGTTGTAGGGGCGCCCTTTGGGCGTCCGTTAATGATAATATAGCAATAATTCATATTATTATATATTTTTTTCTCTTGTCATGATATATTTATCATTACAATTAAATTAAATAATATAATTAATGTAAATGTCTTTATTTCACGGACACCCAAAGGGAGCCCCTACAATGGATTGCAATATTTCATAATAATATTTATGTTAAAATTTATTATATTTTTGAATCCCTCTTCACAAACACCAATTTTTATATTATCGTAGCTGTAAATGCTAACGTAATATCATTAAATTACCTTGATAATGAATAATTACAAGTTGATTTTTTATAAATCTTAATATATTATATATACAGTAAATTTAACTTTAAGAAGGGAATGAGTTTTATAATGGGAATGTATGAATATAAAAAAAGAATAGAGTTTTGTGATATTGATGAAAGTAACAGGCTTTCTTCTAAAGGTTTAATTAGAATTCTTGGAGAAGTGGCAGGAGTTCATTCGGAGTCAGTTGGATATGGTTTAAATCACATACCACAAACTCATCTGACTTGGATGATTTTAAATTGGAAAATTCAATTTTTCCTAAGACCTTCATGGAACTCTTATTTAATTGTAAAGACTTGGGCTCGTAGTTTTAGTAAAATATCATCTAATCGTGATTTTAGCATTTACGATATTAATAATAATTTAGTTGCAAAGGCAACTTCAAAATGGGTATTAATTGATTCGGAAAAACATACTCCTGTTAGAATTACAGAGGAAATACGTGATACTTTTGAAGAATATAATTCTTCTGTTTTTGAAATTGAGATAAATGATAAAGAAAAAGAGGATTTAAGCAGCATTTTTTGTAATTTAATGAAAAGTTAAGTTTTTATCTAAATATCAACGTTTGTAGCTATTTTAATTTATAGAACTTTTGTGCGTTTTTAGGACATTTTTTGGTGCTTTTGTCCCCATTGTGTCCCCAAGGTCTGAAAAGCCTTGTATCACAATAGATTCAAAATAGCATTTGCAAATTGGGGACATTTTAATTTTTTATAATTTGGAGGTTTTGAAAATGAATGAAATTATTTATCACAGAGAAGGAGATTATTTAATTCCTGACTTATATTTACCTAAGCAACCTAAAGGAAGTATTGGTAAATATGGAAGGTTAAGATTAAACTATTTAAAAGATTTTAAGAAAGGTCTATATACTGAATTGCTTATAAGCGGTACTTTAAAGCAACATTTAATTGAGATAGATAAAAGTACTACTGACAAAGTAAATCAACTTATAAAACAATTTGCTGAACTTGAACATATTGATGAAAATTTAAAAGAGCATCATCAAATGGAATGGGTTCAGGCTATGAATAATATTAAAAATAGAGCTGAGGAAATTGTTTTTAATGAGATTTTATATATGTAGGAGGAATTAGATATGGTTAATTTTAGAAATGTTAATGAAAATGATATTTTGAAAGAATGGTTTGATTTTAGAGAAGAAACTTGTTTGTGTTATGCAGATAAACAAGATAGAGAAAATGAATTTAAATTTGATTTTTTTAAGGAGAATATTTTGAAGAATATTCCTAAACAGAATAGAACTTATGTAGAGAAACAACTTGATCTTCTTTATGATGATTTTATGAGGTATTTGACTTATATTACTGAAAAGTATTATAGAAATGGATTTGTGGATGGTTCTCAGTTAGTTATGGGATGTTTTGAGGAATAGCAATAAATAAAGTCCGAATAATTCGGACTTTATTTATATATTTTTTTAATTTAACATACCAATTTCATTTACTTTTACATAATCTGTAATTAAATCTGCATATTCAAAAGCTGTTATATATCTATACCTTTCTTGTCTATTTTCTATAAATGGTTTCATTGCATCAAATAATTTTTTTAATTCTTCTATTGTGTTAACTCCAAATAATTCTTTCATCTTATTCACTTCATATTTAGATTTTAGTCTTATGCTAAAATCTTTTAAAGAACTATTAAATCCAAAATTTCCATTATATACATAAGTAATTGGAAACCAATACCAATCTTCTTTATTTAATAATAATATATTTAAATTGTAAATTAATACATCTGCCTGGGTAAACTCTTGTTTCGTTATTTTAGGTTCATAAATATTTTCTATCCATATTTGTGCCATTCCACTATAATATTTTTTATCATCTAACTCACATTTTGATTCTTGGATAATATCATAATTATGACTATAAAAATACTTATTAGAACTTGTAATGTTATCCTCATATCCTTGTTGAAAATAGCTTTTAGTAATAAATATATTTATTGTTCTATATTGTTTCATTTTTAATAAAACTGCTATTAAATATATAAAGGTTTCATGGATAAAAGCATCCCATATTTCTTGTTTTATACCACTATTTTGCTTATTCCAGTTTTTAATATTCTCATAAAAATCACAAGTTTCATCAATAAAATTATCTTCTGTATATTTATTAAAAAATATCTCTATTAATGCATTCCTATATTCTATCGAATTATTGTATTTTTCTATAATTACTCTATTTTTTTCTGCTTTTTCTATAATCTCAGTTTCATCTTCACCTAAAGATGATTTTTTTATCTCTTCTTCCAAAGAATTGAAGCTACTCTTATTATTCTTATTTTGTAATATTTTTAATTTTAAAGCACTCGGACTATTTAAACTTTCATCAACCCAACTAGGTTTATTTCCTAGCTCTGGTTTATAATATATTTGTCTTCCATATATTTGTTTTACTAACTTTACATATTCTTCATCAGAATTATCTTGTGTTAAATCATAGTGAAATTTACTCTTTAGATAAATTGGTACATATATTTTTCCTTCATCATCTCTATCAAAAACAATAGGTATAAATTTACTTTGTTCAACATTATTATATACTTCATTTGAAATAATTTGAGTTTCTATTCCTACTCCTCCACTTCTGCTATCTGCTTTTTCAGTATATTTTTTATCTAATAACATCAAAACAAAATTAACTTCAGGATCTTTAACACACTTCTCCATAAAATTTATTGTATCATTACCAGGTTGCATAATCCATTTGTCAATAATAACTTCAATTCCATCTCCTTGTAATTTCACTGCTAAATCCATGACTTTTTCTTCATATTCTTTACTTGACCATGAGTAAGATATAAATACTCTTGGATGTTCGACTTTCTTTTCCATTTGATTTTCTCCTTCTACTGAATCTATTTTTAGTATTTATTATATTTACTTAAATGTTATACCTTTCACTATCCATTCACCATTCTTTTTTCCATTTTTTCTTTCTATCAGTCCTTTATCTTGCATTTCTGCCATATATGTTTTAATGGTTCTCAAAGATTTATTAATTTGCTTTGCTATTTCTTCTTGAGTAGTTGCTGGATTATTTTCTAATATGTTTATAATTGCCTGTTCTTCTAAAGTGTAATTATTACCCTTTAAATTATTTTCATTTGCACTTTGAATATTATCTATATGTGTATATCTATTTTTTAATTCATTGTTAGCA
>CAOKRJ010000044.1 GCA_948471115.1 uncultured Clostridium sp. | reverse complement strand
CTTTTTCAATTTTAAAAAATTCTTTATTTTTCAATGCTTTTCGTATTTGATAAGTGCTTTTATATTTATTTTTTATTTCGTTGTAAGTATATAACATATATTTTTCCTCCAAAAATATTTTAACCTAATCGCCACCATAAGTCAATAGTTTTGGTGGTAATTAGGTTAATTTTTCTATTATTTTATTGTTCATTTAACCATTTCATATATTCTTCTTGTGTCAATTTTCCATTACTAATTTTTTCTTTTAACTCTGCATTTTTCTTTTTAAATTCAATAAATTCTTTTTCATATTCATCATTCATAGGATTTCTTCTTGTTCTTAATAATAATTTTTGATAAACATTTCTATATACTTTTAAATCGTTGTTTTCTTCCATTAATTTTTGTTTTACTTTAAATGGACCTACTTCTTTACAGGTTTTTCCATTTTCAAAAATATTACTACAATATAATTCATCAGATCTATTTTCTGGAACAAAGAATTTTCCACAATTCTTACATTTCTTTATTTCAATATTTTCTATTGTTGTTAATTCTAATAATTCTATAACGAATGTAGGAATAATATTTTTGCATAAATAATTATATGGTAATAAATTTTCACTTTTTACAACTTTTGCAATTTCTTGTGCATCTTCTTCATTCGTAATTGAAAATTTTGTAAAGTCTCCAAAATTATTAAGACATAAATTTATTTTACTTTCTTCATATATTTCAAATACTTTTGCTTTTTGTTCTCTTTCTCTTAATATGTATAATCTTTGTACAGGAGATATATTGTTTAATTCTTCTAATTCATTTAGGTTATATATGTATTCTATATCTTTTATTAAAGCCTTTTGAATTTTAGATAACTTTCTAGCGGTTTTATCTATAAGTTTATTAATTAAGTCATTGTAATCAAAATCTTTATAAAATTTATAAATAGGTATATTTCCTAATTCTGCAATGGTACAAATACTATATTGTTCAACAAACTTTTTCATATCCTCATAAGAGGAGAAATCCGTATTTATAAAATCACAAAGTTGAACTCCTAATTTTAATTTTTCGTGTTTATTGTAAAATTCATATCCTTTATGTTTCTGATTATATCTAAATGATGTATATCTAATTAATTTAAGTTTTGATATTTTATCTATGTAAAATTGGTTATCTGTAAGTATTTCCAAATTCTCCATTAACAATTCTCCTAACTTTTGTTATGTTTCTATAAATATTTTATCGCTAACTATTGACATTTGCAATACCCCATGTTATAATTTTTGTTAGTATTTTATAATATAGTTATTAAAACTATACAGAAGTACATTGAAAATTGAATATTTCCGTTGTTAGATAGAAGCAGAAATGCTCTCCTACATAGTCACAACTTGAGTGGTTTAAAAGTATAATCGCACGTAATGAGTGTAGCCAGTCTTGATAGGGTGGTGGTGGAAATCCAGAGATTTGATTTTATATCAACGACTAACAAAAGCCCAAATAGTAATTTATGGTATGTGAAAAATGTAAATTACAATTTTAAACAAAAGAGAAAGAAACGATTGACAAAGCTATGAAGTTATGTTAATAAAATATATAAGTCTGTTTAGCATTTTCTAGAACATATTTATATATCTTTTGTTGCATACATCATAAATCAAACTACAAATGTTAGAAAATTTATAGCAAAACGAAAGGAGAAATAAGTATGTTTGAACTTGGAGGAATGAAAATGTTTTCTGCAGAAGATATAAAGACTGCTTTTCATGTAAGTAAAGAAACTGCTTATAGATTGATAAAATCTAAAGATGCACATGCAAAAGTTTTAGGCAGAAAATTATTAATAAGTGAAGATAATTTAAGAAAAATTCTTAATAATGTAAAAAGTTAAAAAATAAGAAGATTTAAATTTGCCCTTTAAACCTTCTACACCAATTGCTTAAGCTATATGCTTAAGACTTAATTTGTAAAATATTTTACAAGCAAGAATACCTTGCTCTTCATTTATTATTATAATCTAATAATCTTGATTTGACAAGGTATTCTTCAAAATTTTCTTAAGAAAAATTAAAGGAGAATATTGATATTACAAAAATAAATAAAGATTACAAGGTTGGGACGTATCTTGTAAAAAAACAACGTCCTAAAAGAGACAGACTCATATGTCCAATATGTAGCAAATGTTTTAATAAGAATTTTTGCAACAATAGGAAAAACATCAAATTAATGAACAAATGCACAGATTGTAATAACTGTAAAGATGCCGATAATTGTGATAAATTCTATATCACAGAACAGCACAGTATTACAATTCCTGTAGGAATTGATGAACAAACAGGAGAAACAATAAGAAAAAAGTTCTCTGGAAAAACAGAACACGAAGCTATTTATAAAGCTGAACAATTTAAAAAGGATAATCCTTTTGGTGTTACTACAAAACCTAGAAAAATACTTCCACAAACAATAGAAGGTATAACTTTAGAATTTATGGAGCAAAAGAACAACAATGGTACTAATAATGATAGTACTTACAGAACTTATAATGAAATTTTAAACAGAATAAAAAGAAATGCTGGAAGTTGGCTAGAACAACCTATAAATAAGATTACACGAAAAGAAATTGAAGATTTCTTTAATTATGAACGTGAAAAAGGTTATGCTCAAAATACTTTAAAAAAGGATTATCAAATGATTAAACAAGCCTTTGGAATAGCATTCGAAAGGAAATATATTGGGGAAGATTTCTTCATTGGATATTATGGAATTAAACAGCCAAAGAACATAAAGAAAACAAAGAAAGTAAAAGCATTTGAATATGCTGATTGTATTAAACTATTAAAATACTTATATAGTAAAGAATTTAAGTATTCTCATAGAGATGAATATTTAATTTCAATTCATTGTGGTTTAAGAATTGGCGAAGTATTAGCTTTAGAAAAACAAGATATTGATTTTGAAAAAGGTTTAATTCATGTAAAGAGAACAACAACTTCAGATAAAGATGGGCATATCATTTTAGGAACTCATACTAAAACACCAAGTGGCGAACGTGATATTCCTATGAATGAATTAACTAGACCTGTATTAATACATGCTGTTCAAAATATGAAACCAAATGAAAATGATTTATTATTTTGTACTAATAAAGGAACAGTTTATACAGATAGTGCATTAAATAGTTGTTTAAAAAGAATTTGCAGGCATATTGAAATTTTAGATAATGCACATAATCATAAACTAAGACATTCATTTTCAACTAATGGAGTAGTAGCAGGCATAGATTATATGGTCTTAAAAGAAACTATGGGACATGCTGATATAAAAGAAACAATTGATATTTATGCAAATGCCCAAGTTCAATTTCAAGAAGATGAGTTACAAAAATATGTAGATAAAATTAAAATGGAATTGGGAGATTCTGTTTATAGTTTTTATTCTAAAGATGAAAAACTAGCAATACCTTAGAAAATATTAAGGTAGTATGCAGAGGGATTTATAAGATTGAAAATGTATTATTTTCTAGAAGATTTTTCTAGAATTGAGATAATGTGTAAATATATTGATATAACTATGGTTAGAGGTATAGAACAAAAGTCACCTCGACCAGAAAAAGAGACTTTTTCCAAGTCTCTTAATTTGTTTTTAGGCTATTTTAAGCCTTTTTTCTTCTCTCTAGCTTTTTCAAAATCTCTCTACATTTGTGTTACTGCATTCAAAACTACATTCAGGTTCCACTATTTGAATAGAAGCATTATCTTTTGCTATTTTTAATACTTCGTTTGCAGTTTTTCCTGTTATGCCACTCCACAATATTTTTACACTTTCCATAATTGCTAATCCTCCTATTATATTTCTAAAATCATATTATCTTCTGCAGATATCACATCTATATCATACTTTTTACTTAAATTTTCTGCAAGTAAAGTTGGATTACTATTTAATATATTGCAATTAAAATGAGTTAGTACAACCTTTTTAGGCTTTATTTCTTTTATAAATTCTTCTGCATTTAGTATATCAAGATGTTTTGGTTTTGGCTTATCATGTATATAATATGGTACATTCATTATTAATATATCACTATCTTTGTATGATTTTAATAATTCTTGAAAATATGCTGTATCAGTAACTAAACCTATTGTATGATTTTTTGTTTTTATTTTGAATCCATAGTTCTCAATACCATGTTTGTGTTCTACTGATGAAGTGATTTCTATATTCTTAACTTTATATTTTGTACTTGGTTTTATAGTCTCTAATTTATATGGAAAATCCATTAAATATGGAAATAGCACTTTTTCTTCTATTGCCTTCTCTGGTAATAATAAAGTACCTTGTTTTGTTTCTCCTCCATCTGTCATTAATTCTACAAATATATTTAAGTCATTAGAATGGTCTATATGTATGTGTGATAAAATTATTCCATCAATTTTATCTTCATATGTATTTATATATTTATAAAATGTACTTGGTCCTGGATCTATTATTATTTTAGTATCATCAACATTAAAATATAATCCGCCTGCTTGCCTAATCTTCTTAAAAAATATATCTTTATTTCCTGTTGTTCCGAAAAAATGTATAAAATCTTTCTTCATACTTTTATCCTCCATTTTTTCTTAATTTTATAATAATAAGGTAAAAAAGTAAACACTATTTATTATATTTCTTCTTCATCTTCTTCCCACTTAAAAATGCTAGCATTAGCTTGCCTTATTGCATATTCTCTCATAGCTCTTTTTGATAAATTTCTATAACTTCTAATTTTTCTTTTAGGTCTAGTATTTATTTGTGGGGTAGAAACCATATTACTGATAGTAGCAATCCCACCAAGAATGTTACTAATCCCGTTTTCCATTTTATTTTTGAAATCTTCTCTTTCTGTTCTTCTTCTGTTTCCTTCAATTCTTGTTTCATTTTGTAAAATTGATTTTCCATTCCTTGTACTAATAGTTTCTTCATATCTTCGTTCATTCTCATATTGTCCTTTAATAAACTTTCCTGTAAATCTTGCCATTTCTTTTTCATTCCTGTTATATCTTCTACTATTGCTTGTTCCCTTTGGTATAAATCCTTTAGCACAAATGGATCTACTAGATAATAATCCATCTTTACTATTGATGGAACTACTTGACTTTCTTTTACTATCTGATTGTTCTTCTTTAATTCTTCTAAATTCATTTTCCATTGCTCCTTTTGAATATTTTTCATCATATAATTTACTGTCTCTACATTTATAGCCTTCAAGTGTTGTATATGTTATGTATTTTCTTGTGTCTGTCCAGTTAACTTGATAACCTAATTTATTCATACTTTTTATAAAATCTTCTTTACAAACACTTTCTGATAATGATAAATCAATTGCATTTATTAACTTGAATTTCTAACTCTTACCTTTCTCAGCTACTCGGTATTCGTTTTTTTTTATATATTGCGTTTTTTGCTTTTTTTGAATAACTGAGCTACCTATTTCTAAACACAACTTATCAGAATAGTCTTTTAAATCTTGTAAATCCTTTTTACTCATTTGAATTTTATATCCATTTTCAAATGATACAGAATTTATAATTAGATGATTATGCAAATGCTCTTTATCAATGTGTGTTGCAACTAATACTTGAAATCCATTAAACTTTTCTGCCAATTTAATTCCTATATTATGAACTTGTTCTGCAGATAAATTATCTGTTGTAGCAAATGATTGAATAATATGTATATATTGTCTGCCACTATTTTTGTGATATAAATTCTTTATATATAACATTTCTTCTAAACAACTTTCAGCTAAGCAATCTTTTCCTGTAACTAGATTTATATTTGTTTTCTTGTCTTGTGTAACATATTTTATAATTTTTTTTAGGTTTGCTTTTGAACTAATTGCTTCAATAATTGCCATATATTATTCACTTCCATTCGCACTTCTTTCAAGTCAACCACTGTAATTATTTTTTCATTTGCAAGTTTTGTTAATTGATTAATATTATTTCCAATTCTTCTAAGTTCGGTATCTATTTTGTCTAGTCCATTGATAATAATAATTTTATCTTTTAAACATGAACTAACAATAAATTTTGTAATTGTCATATTATATTTTTTAGCTTTTGATTCAATCAAATTCTTTTCTTCCTCTGTTAATCGTATATTTATTTTCTTATCTTTGGGCATTTTTATTATTCCTTTCTGAAGTCAAAACTCTATTGACTTTTACTAAAACATATTAAAGGGGTTTGGGTTCTCTCAAATTTGCAAGCTCTATTTGTAGTACTTGTACTTACAAATAGGAAGCTTGCAATACTATATATTTGATATTTTAATTACTGCTATTTACAAAATTTAATTGGTTATTATTTAAATAGTTATTTACTTTTTCCAGTTCATCTTCTTTAAATTTATTAAACACGGAGGTATATGTATTTAAAGTAACTGTTACATCTCTATGCCCCATTAATCTTTGTAAAACAACTGCAGTCATTCCTGCTTCAATGCACCTTGTTCCATATGTATGTCTTAAACAATGCGAACTTATATTTATTGGATTTACATTTAGTTCTTCTTTAAATATTCTTTTTAACTCTTTATTGACTGCAGATGTTATTATATAAGTATCATTATTTGTAAATATTAAATTGTGTAAATTTTCATTTGTATATTTTACTTGTTCTTTAAAAATTGGTACTAAAAATTCTGGTATAGGTAAAGTTCTATTACCTGCATAAGTTTTCGTCTTATTTCCTAAAATAGTCGCAAATTCTTTATCATTTGTTAATGTTCTCTTAACATATAAAATCTTATTTTCTAAATCAATACTTTCTTTACTTAAAGCTAATACTTCTCCAATTCTTAACCCCATATACATTTGAATTAAAAATATGTTTTTATATGGTTCATTTTGAATATTCACTTTGTTTAAATATTCTGTAAAAGACTTTTGAACATTTATATCTAATGCCTTTACAATTTTAGTTTGTTTATTACTTTTTGGTTTTATAACCTCATACATTGGATTATATGTAATATACTTTTTGATTTCTGCTCTATGGTATGCTTGTATAAATTGTTCATATATTTTTTTGATATATGAATCACTTAAATCTTTTAAAGAATTTAAAAACTCTTGTACATCATTTTTAGTTATATCTTGTATTTTCATATTTCCTAATTTACTATTTTTAATTTTGTTTATAGTCCATTTTAATCTTGCATATTGTCCACCTGATATTGTATTTGATGCAAATTTTTCTTCTCTTATATCTTCCATAATTTTCACTAATTCAATTCCGTTCTTTTCGACATATGTACCATTATTTATTTTATATTTAATATCATTTAATTTATTTAAAACTTCTTTTTTTGTCTTACCATATACAGATTTCCTAATAGTTTTTCCTTCTGGAGATATTCCAAAAACATATTGTCCTATCCATCTTTTATTTTTTGTATCTTCAAATATTGTACCTTCTCCATTTCCTCTTCTACCTTTTCGTTTCATAATCTTAACCTCCTATTTTGCAAGTTCATTTATTAAACTTGAAATGTAATATTCTATTATATTTTCGATTGTTTTACTTTTTAAAATGTTACCAAATACTTTTTCTAGTATAGGCAATGTTACTTTATCTAATAATTCAGCTTGTTTATTATCATATAGTCGCTTTATTGCTAATTGATATAATTTTATTTGAGTAATTAGATTTTCTGGCATGTATTCTTTATTTTGAATATATATTCTTTTTCTCTTAAATAGTTCATCATAGCCAAGAGTATCTTCCTGCACTAAATTTCTTGCTTTTAATTGTAAATCGATATAATTAAATCTATCATTCAATCCATTAAATTCTATATCTTTCTCTAACTCTAAATCTGACTCTTTATCTATCTCTTGTTGGACATTAGATGGACAATGTCCAACTAATAATTTTTGCTTTTCTCTTTGCTCTCTTTTCTGCTTTGCCCAAGTTGTCTCACTACCTACCATGTTTTCAAACCCTGCTATTTTTAAGCAATTTCTATCATCTATGTAAATCAAATGTAATTGCTTAAATAATTCTAAAGCTACAATGACAGTATCTATGTTAAAATATTTTGTGTCTCTTGCAATTTTTTCAGGTTTATATGGTATAATCATTTCTCCAACTTTTGATGATAATCTCCATTATTATTAGCTGTTTGCAAACATAGCATTTGGTATAAAACAATATATTTACATCCATCTTTTTGCGATAATAAAAAATCCATATCATCTGAATTAAAGAAATCTGTTTTTAGCTTTATCCAATAATATCTTTTAACTCTTTCCATTTTTCTCTCACTTTCTAATAATTCTACCTGTTTTTCTATTGTTAAATATAAGGAAAAATGATATGATTTTTATATAAAGGTTTCGAATATCTTTATATTGCATTTGTGCAAAAGTATGCTGTCCAAGTGAACTTTTGTATAAACGCTTTTTATATTTTTCATATAACATCAATCCTTTTTTCCATCTTCCATAAAATATATGCCATCTTTTGAATTTTTCTAGTTTTACCTATATTTACAGATGGAAAATCTGCTCGATTAAATATTTCATTAGTTTTGTTTTCTCCCATATATAAATCTTTTGCAACATCTTTAACAGTTAGCATTTTAAATGGATCTTCTAAATTCCTTACTGCCTGTTTTCCTAGCTCTTTTTTAACTTCTTCACTAAAATTTTCACTCATATTCTTTCCTCCTATAGTTATTCGTTATCCATTTTGGATAGTTGATGGGTAAAAAAATATTTCTTTACTTTTGTTAACTACAGCCTCCCTCCATTTTTCGATTATCCATTCTGGATATATTTGTAATAATCCAAAATGGATAATGTGTCAATACTTTCTTCAATATTTTTTAAACTTTTTCTACCTTTAATTTGTGTTTTACTAGAAGTAATCATATTTTATTGACTTTCCAAAATGGATATGATAGAATTTAAGTTAGATGTTGAGACTATGCCAATTACAGATAACTTATGTAAATAAGATTAAGATATTATTTCCATACCATAAAAAAGGAGAAAAAGGATGACAAATGGTGAAAGAATAAAATATTTAAGAGAAAAAAACGGACTTACTCAAAAAGATATTGCAACTAGATTAGGAGTAGAATCTGCTGCAATATCAAAATATGAATTAGATATGAGAGAGCCTAATATAGAGGCACTTAAAAAACTTGCTACAATATTTAACGTTTCAATAGATTACCTACTTGGAAGAACACCAGACGTTTTTATTGATGAATATGATAAAAATGTTATGGATATATCTATCATTAAGGAAAAATATGAATTAACAAAAAGAAAATTAGAAAAGATAAAAGAACAATATATAAATGAAGGTTCGATAATTACTGCAAAAAACGAGATTTGTACTGGATCAGGTTTAACTACTTATGGAGAATCAAAGTCAAATGCGACTATTTCTATATTAGAAATAGAAAATATATTTAATGATTTTGAAAATAGTAAAGAACCTAAACCACAAATTTTGATAAAAATTAGAGATTTAGAAAATAGCATTATAATTATTGAAATAGATTCTTTTGATGATGAAGAACTACCAATAAATGCAATTGATAGAATAGCAATATATACTGCTAAATTTGTTAAAAAATATAATGTATTGGGATTAGCAATGACTATTGATAAAGATGAAAATTGCAAAATTATAGATGCTATATATCAGAAAAATAAAGATTCTTATTATACTCAATTACATTTGCCCAAAACAGTACTAACTGCTAGTGAATATATTGATATAATGAGTAGATTATAGAAAGGATGAAAATTATGACTATTTTAGAATTTGTTTTAAGCCATCAAGAATATTTAGAAGACTTAATAACAAGAAGCACTTATCACTCAAATGCTATTGAAGGAAGTACACTTACTTATGCTGAAACTTACGCCATTCTTTACAATGACAATAGCTTCAAAATTGAAGGTAAAGAGCCAAGAGAGATATATGAGGCTATTAACCATAAAAAGGCATTGGAATTAGTTTTTAAAAATTTGCAAAACAATGAAGTATTTGAAGAGAGATTTATAAAGAAATTAAATGAAACTATAAATAGAGATATTAAAGATACTGAAGGCTATCGAGCTGTACAAGTATTTATTCAAGGTAGTGAACATATTCCTCCAGAGCCTGAAAAAGTGCCAAACTTAATGATGTATTACATATATAACTATAATCATGATGAACAAGATATATTTGAAAAAATTGCAAGGTATCATATCGAATTTGAAAAAATACATCCTTTTGAAGATGGAAATGGTAGAACAGGTAGATTGCTTTTAAATTACGAACTATTAAAAAATAACTTTCCACCTGTTGTTATAGCAAAAGAAGATAGGATAAAATATTTTGAATTTCTAAGAAATAATGATATGACTGGTCTAGCTAAATGGCTAAAAGATTTATCTGCTAAAGAAAAAGAAAGAATAAAGAAGTTTGGGTATAAGGAATAATTAAATGAAAGAATTTGGACAAACAAAGAAGCAACATTATATTACAAAAAAGCTACTAGAACTATTCGTATCAGGTAATCAAATATATGAATATAGAATATCTGCAAAAAAATCTTATCTTACAAATATAAAAAATGCTATGTGTGAAAGAAATATATATGAACATATTAAGCTTAATTCAAATACTGTTGAAAACATTCTTGCTAACACATCAGATGCCAGATTACCAAATGCTATTAGAGATGTTTTATATAAATTGAATAACAATGACATTTTAGCTGTTAGAGATATAATATATAAATTTTTACCAGATTTTATCATTTGTTATTTTAGAAGTGGCGCTGTTTTAGCAGAATTAAAAACTAGTTTAAAAAAGGATATTGAAGATAAAAAAATAGAAAAATTCTTATCTATTGTAGGAAATAGACATATATTTTAGCTCTATCTATGACTATTATGATAGGGTATAAATTTACAATAATAGAATCTTCAAATGATAACTTTATATTAAGTAATCAATATATTTCAACTTGCTCATTAAAACCTAAATGTAGGTTTACTAATGTTAGTAATAGAAATATTGGTTTAAAAGATACTGTTATATTAATTCCTATAACTTCAAAATATTATATATTTTTGTATAATGGAACCAATGATTTTAATTTAAAAGATGTTATGATAAATAAACTTTCTGAAAAAGAAACAAATATAATAAATATAGCAATTTATAATAATTCTTATTATAAGATAGCCTTTAAAAATGAAAATGATATTGACAATATAAATAAGAATACAGATTCAATTATTTCTCCAACAACTTGTATATCTATGTTCAAATATAATAAGTCAATTGCAACTGTGACTAAAAAAGAAGTTTTTTTATTACAAAAATATAAAGATGCATATAAATTATTTGAAAGTTGCCAATTTATAGATGGATTGAAGACAAAAAGGAATGATTTGTGTCCCTGTGGAAGCAAGAAAAATTTTAAACATTGTTGTATTGAAAAATATGGTATTGTTAGAGAAATGTATAATAATCTAAAATTAGATAATCCAAACAATTACAATATATCCAGTATTCTTACTGTAGAAAGAGGTATCCCTTTAATTGAAGATGATTATTCTGATATAATTAAATTGGCTAAAGAAAAAATGTTAAATAAATGAAATTAATTATGATTTAAAGTAGAGAGGTATTTTTATGGCTAAAAGTAAAATTATAAAAGAGCTAGCAAATAAAGAAATATCATTAGAAGTAGCTTTCAATAGATTACTAATTATCGCTTCAGATATAGAAAACGAAGAATTGATAAATTGGGCAACTAATGAACTTAATGGGTATCCTGATGATTCTCAAATACCAACATATAGAAAGAGTGGATTAGGTCAGATTATATATTCTGGAATAAATGGAAATTTCAAGTAAAGTCACAACCATTACCGAATGGAGCAATAGATAAAGCCGTTCTGGAAAAACTAAAAAATTTTGCTTTTTCGCAAGATATATCTTCGGTTGAACAATTTGCTTTAGATGACAACAATAATGGTGTAGGCAAAGACTTAACTGCCTTAGCCCCAATTGTGTATCATAATACAGAAATACAATGTATTAGTATTTATATGAAATACACAAAAGAAACATTTATTAAAATATTAAGTTCTATAAGAACAAAATTATTAAAAGTATTTATAGAACTTGATAAAAATTTAGGAAACTTAGATGATTTAGATATAGATACAGATGAAAAAAATTTAAAAGAATTGCGTGATAAATTAAATATTATTCTATATGACGATAACTTTGTAACAATAGGAAATAGCAATAAATTAAAAAATAATCTTTTTCAAAAATCAGGGGAAAAAAGTAATGGGAATTAAGATTGGAGATAATAATAAAATAAAAAATTCAAATTTTATAGAGAATGCAGATATTAAATTAGAAGTAAAAGAGAAATCTAAAGATGGATTTTGGAAACAAGTCTTTGTTAATATAATGTCTAATTTTCTATGGAAAGTATTAGGTATACTTGCTTCATTTGGGTTATTAGTTTTATTGTCATATCTATGTACTAGATAATTGCATTCAAACTACATTCAAAAATATCTAAAACACTACAAAATAAGCAAGTTTGAAATGCAAACTCTCGTCACCTCGACCATTTTATAGGATTTTTTAAGAAATTCTAGAGAATTTTAAAAAAGTCTAAAAAGCGAAAAGGCACATGTTTGTATCAATACAGCATGTGTCTTTAATTTTATCAAATTCTATAAAATTCTTGAAAATACCGAAAAAATTTCAAAAATAAATTTCAAGAATAGCTATCCCTTATCCATACTCGATTAGGAGGAAACTAATGCTAACTTTTGTACCCCATAAAATTAATGAAGACTACAAAAAAGTAGAGTTTTATCGTGTAAGTAAAGAACTCTGTGATAATGAATTATATAAGGATTTGAGTCCTACTGCAATTCTACTATATTCACTCTTATGTGATAGGCTTTCTGTTACTTATGCTAATGAAAATAGAAATGATATTTCAAAAAAGAAAAAACATTATTATGATGAAGATGAAAATGTAATGTGATTTTTACGAGAATCGATTTATAGGAAAAATTACATGTTGGAAAGTCTGCTGTTAGTTCTGCATTTAAAGCGTTAAATAAAGCTAATTTAATAAGAGAAATTAGATAAGGAAGAAATAAACCTAATAGAATTTATGTAGTGAAAACCATTTCGGAGTTAAAGAAAAATTTATAAATATGAAGTCAGAAAATCAGAATTCTGGGAATTCGATTTTCAACACTCTTGAGGTTAGAAAATTGAAAGCAAATAAATTAAATAATAAATACAATTCTAATAATTATCATGGCAGAGATTATTCAACTATGGATTGGTCGAAATTGTATGCTAATTCACAATTTAAGTAGGAGGAATTGTATATGGAAATAACATATCGAAAAGAAAAAGATTATTTTGTACCCAATTTAGCACTTTTAGTTTGTAAAAATGGTAACTATCAAATAGGAAAATATGGATATCTAAGATTAGAATATTTGAAAAAACACAAGAAAGGGCTTTATACAGAATTAATGTTAGATGGAAAATTATCAGAACATTTAATTAGCATTGATAAGGAAGTAAATAAAATAATAAAAGATATTATAAAGAAACTTGCTAAACAGTATAATGTAAACGAAAAATTAAAACGAAGCAATCAATTAGAATGGGTTAGATTAATGAATAATTTTAAATATTCAGCTGAAGAAATAGTGCTTAACGAATTAATTTATGTGTAGGAGGAATCTATTATGTGTAATTTTAGAAAAGTAAATAATGATATATTAAAAGAATGGTTTGATTTTAGGGAAGAAACTTATTTTTGTACTACAAATGATGAAGATAAAAAATACGAAATTAATCTTGAAGAAATAGGAAATCGTATTTTAAAGAATGTCCCAAAACAAAATCAAAAATATGTTAAAAGTCTATTGGATTTACTTGATAAAAATTTCTTTGATTATATTACATATTGGAATGAGAAGTATTATAGAAATGGATTTTGTGATGGGTATAACTTGCTGATGGATGTTTAAATAAGTAGAAAATAAGGAATTATGAATAAATATATCATAATTCTTTTTGATAGTATAGAAAAAGTTGTGTAAATAAAACCTTCCGTGATAAAATATAAAAATATCA
>CAOKRJ010000043.1 GCA_948471115.1 uncultured Clostridium sp. | reverse complement strand
TTTCAATTTTAAACCATTACAAGATTTAAATAATAATTTTATATGTGCTAGAAAAGAATATGAGAAAAAAGTAGGATAGAAAAAGTGTCCACAACTGCAATATACTCATGCAGCAATATGGGCAATAATTGCAGAAGCACAATTAGGATTTGGAAACAAAGCATATGAATATTATAGGATGATAAATCCAATAGAACATGCAAAAACAAAAGACGAAGCAAACAAATACAAAGTAGAGCCATATGTAATAGCAGCAGATGTATATGGAGGAACAGATCTATTAGGACGAGGAGGATGGACATGGTATACAGGATCATCAAGTTGGTATTATAGGGCAGGAATAGAATATATACTAGGACTAAAAATAGAAGAAGAAAAAATAAAAATAGAACCATGTATACCAAGTGAATGGAAAGAATACAGTATACAATATAAATATAAAAAAACCATATACAATATTAAAGTAAAAAACCTAAACGGAAAAAACACAGGCGTAGAAAAAATGTATATAAACGGAAAAGAAGAAAAAGAAATAAAACTAGTAGCAGATGGGCAAATATATGAAATAGAGATTTTAATGTAAAAGTTGCACAATTGGAACCTAAAAAATGTGCAAAATAGTAAAAAAATTAAAAATAGTGAGAACAAATAAGAAAAATCAAAAATTTTTCTTATTTGTTTTTTTAAAAACCCAGTTACTGGATAATGGATTTAATTTAATGTAGGGGCACGATGCATTGTGCTTCTACAAGTCAGTAATTTTAAATAAAAGAATAATAAAACCATTAAACATTAACAAATTCTATGGTAAATCACATATTAAATATTGACTTAATATACTAAGTATGATATAGTATTAAATACCAGATGATACAATTTAAGATACTAAAAATATCAAAATTCGACATATAAGGAGGAAAAAATTGAAAAGGATAAAACTAACAGATAGGGTATTACCAAAATACACAAAAGGAGAAGAAATATTCAATATGACAACACACATAGTAGGTGGAGTAATGGGAATAGTAGCAATTGTACTCTGTGTGGTAATGTCATCAATGCACTCAAACATATATGGAATAGTAAGCAGTGCAATATTTGGAAGCACAATGATAATATTATACACAATGTCAAGTATATATCATGGGTTAAGTCCAAAACTAGGGGCAAAAAAAGTATTTCAAATATTAGACCACTGTTCAATATTTTTACTAATAGCAGGATCATACACGCCATTCGCACTATGTACATTAAGGCAATATGATACAGCAACAGGCTGGATAATATTCGGAATAATATGGGGGATGGCGATATTAGGAATAGTACTAAACTCAATAGACTTAAAAAAGTACAAAAAATTCTCAATGGTATGTTATATAGCAATGGGCTGGTGCATAATAGTAAAAGTAAATTTACTACCAAAACTATTAGGAGTAGGAGGATTTGGGCTATTAATATCAGGAGGAATAATATATACAATAGGAGCAGTATTATATGGAATAGGAAAAAAACATAAATACATACACTCAATATTCCATATATGTATATGTATAGGAAGTTTGTTGCATTTTTTATGTATATTATTGTATGTGATTTAAAATGCAAAATGGGATATAGGTAAATTTTGTGTTTGTTGGTAGGATTATATGTTTTTGAATTTATACAAAATTATAAATATACGTTGTAGGGGTCTGCACCTACATTTCCTCTACAATTTTAAATTCACCTAAAAATTTATCCTCCCCCACAAACACAAAATTACCCCCGAATTTATCATCCCTACAAACACAAATAAAAAAAAACATTGCAAAAACAGAATCAATAGTATATAATATTGAAAGATAAGGGAGTAATTAACATATAATATATGTAATAAAGTCAACAACACTGATAGGAAACTATTTGGCTTTATTTGAAATAATGAGACTTATCTGCCAAAATATGCAGATAAGCTCTTTTTTGTTTTTAATAAAAAAAGGAATAATATAGTCTGCAAATAAAAATAATATAAAGAGAAAGGAAGGAAAAAATGAAATACTATTTAGAAGAAAAAGAAAAAGTATTAAAAGAATTGAATGCAACAGAAGAAGGATTAACAGGAGAAGAGGCTCAAAAAAGAAAGGAAAAATATGGAGCAAACAGATTAGCAGAACCGCCAAAAGAACCAATATATAAAAAGGTATTAAAATCACTGCTAGATCCAATGATAATAATGTTATTAGTAGCAGCAGGGATATCAGCATTTACAGCAATTATACAAAATGAATCATTCACAGATGTATTTATAATTTTATTTGTAGTCGCAATAAATACTATATTAGGAATTATACAAGAAAGCAAAGCAGAAAAAGCTATAGACTCATTAAAAGAAATGACAGCAGTAACATCAAAAGTCTTAAGAGATGGAAAAATGGAAATTATAAAAAGTGAAGAACTAGTGCCAGGAGATATAGTAATACTAGAAGCGGGAGACGCAATCTCAGCAGACTGCCGTATATTAGAAAGCCATAGTATGAAAATAGAAGAAGCAGCAATAACAGGAGAATCAGTTCCAGTAAGTAAAATAATAGACATATTACAATTAAAAGAAGAACAAAAAGATATATCACTAGGTGATAGAAGAAACATGTTATACAGTGGAAGTACAGTAGCATATGGAAGAGGAAAAGCAGTAGTAGTAGAAACAGGAATGAAAACAGAAATTGGAAAAATAGCAGATGCACTAAATCAAGCAGTGGATGAACAAACACCATTACAAAGAAAAATGGCAGAACTATCAAAAGTATTAACAAAAATAGTAATAGCAATAAGTGTTTTTGTATTCATATTTGGAATTGTAAGACAAGGAGTATTCACAGGAAAAGTAATACTAGATACATTTTTAGTAGCAATTGCACTAGCAGTAGCAGCTATACCAGAGGGATTACCAGCAGTTGTAACAATAATATTATCAATAGGTGTAACATCAATGGCAAAACGTAAAGCTCTAATAAGAAAACTAACAGCAGTAGAAGCTTTAGGATGTACACAAGTAATATGTTCAGACAAAACTGGAACACTAACACAAAACAAAATGACAGTAGTAGACAAATACACAGAAAATGAAGAGTTATTAGCAAAAGCAATGACTTTATGTAATGATTCAAAAATAGGAGAAAACGATGAACATGCACAAGGAGAACCAACAGAAAATGCATTAGTAGAATATGCAAAAAAATTAGGACTATTAAAATCAAAAATAGAAGAAAAGAATCCTCGTATTGGAGAAATACCATTTGATTCAAGCAGAAAAATGATGTCTACAATACATGAGGAAAGTGGAAAATATATACAATACACAAAAGGAGCATGTGAAATCTTATTAGAAAGATGTAAAACATACTTAAAAAATGGAAATGTAGAAGAACTAACTGAACAAATCAAAAAAGACATAATGAAGCAAAGCAAGGAATTTGCAGATAAAGCATACAGAGTACTAGGAGCAGCATATGTAGAATACACAGAAAAACCAGAAATATATGAATCAGAAATATTAGAAAAAGACATGACATTTATAGGATTTGTGGGAATGATAGATCCATGTAGAAAAGAAGTATATGGAGCAATAGAAGAATGCAGAAAAGCAGGAATAAGACCTATAATGATTACAGGAGACCACAAAGACACAGCAGTAGCAATAGCAAAAGACTTAAAAATAATAAAAGATGCAAAAGAAGCAATAACAGGAGCAGAAATCGAAGAATTATCAGACGAAGAACTAATAAAAGTAGTAAAAAAATGTTCAGTATATGCACGTGTACAACCAGAACATAAAACTAGAATTGTAAAAGTATTAAAATCACAAAATCTTATAACAGCAATGACAGGAGATGGAGTAAATGATGCACCATCAATAAAAATGGCAGACGTAGGAATCAGTATGGGAATAACAGGTACAGATGTAACAAAAGGGGTATCAGATGTAGTATTAGCAGATGATAACTTTGCAACAATTGTGAATGCAGTAGAAGAAGGAAGAAAAATATATGACAATGTAAGAAAAGTATTACAATTTCAACTATCAACAAACATGGCAGAAGTAGTAGCAGTATTCACATCATCAGTATTAGGAGTAACAATGTTAACACCAGCACACTTACTATGGATTAATATGGTAACAGACAGTGCACCAGGACTTGCACTAGGAATGGAAAAAGCAGAAGGCGACATAATGAAAAGAAAACCAAGAAAATCAAATGAAAGTGTATTTTCAAATGGTGCAGGAAGAGACATGATAATACATGGATTAATAATGGGATTTTTAGTAGTACTATCATTCTTTATAGGAGAATATATGGAAAATGGAGTATGGAGACTAGCAGAATCAGGAAATGGAATGTCAATGGCATTCTTAACGATGAATTTCATAGAAATGTTCCATGCAGTATGTATGCGTTCACAGAGAAATTCAATATTCAATATGAGACACATGAACTGGTGGCTATTAGGAGCATTTATATTAACAACAATATTTACATTAGGAATAATTTATATACCATTTTTCGTAAACTTATTTGGATTTACAAGCATTTCATTTGTAGAATTTATAACAGCCTTCGGACTAGCATTTTTAATAGTACCAATAATAGAAATAACAAAATTAATAGAAAGAAAGATTAATAAAGAGATTTAGAAAAATTTTCATTATTCACTATTAGCTATTAACTAAAAAAATTAAAAAACCCCTTGTTAAAATAATAATATTATGATATAAAAGATAAGAAAGGTGTGACTATGATGGAATTAGATATTGTAAAAGAAAAAGGAAAGACAGTATTAATCGTAGATGATGAAAAGCCAATCGTTGATATATTAGAATATAATTTAAAAAAAGAAGGATATAATACATTAATAGCAAATGATGGGGTTGAAGCTGTAAACATTGCATTAGAAAAAAGACCTAATATAATATTATTAGACATAATGTTACCGAAAATGGATGGGCTAACAGTTTGTAAAAAAGTTAGAACAGCACTAAATATTCCAATAATAATGCTAACTGCAAAAGAAGAAGAAATTGACAAAATATTAGGTCTTGAACTTGGAGCAGATGACTATGTTACAAAACCATTTAGTGTAAGAGAACTAATAGCAAGGATAAAAGCAAACCTTAGGAAATATGAATTATCGCAAGAAGTATCAGTAGAAAATGAAGCAAAAGACAATGATAGAAAAATAAAGATAGGTGATTTACAACTAGACTTAGACAAATTTGAAGTAAAAGTTAGAGGAAAAAAGGTAGACTTAACAGTAAGAGAATTTGAAGTACTAAGATATTTAGCAAATCAACCAGGGCAAGTTGTTTCAAGAGAACTATTGCTAGAGAAAGTATGGGGATATGAATATTTTGGGGATATAAGAACAGTAGACGTTACAGTAAGAAGAATAAGAGAAAAAATTGAAGATGATACAACAGACCCTAAAATATTAGTCACAAAAAGAGGTATAGGGTATTATATTGCCAAACCAGAACAATAGAGGCGATTGGAAAATAATCGCCATTTGGCGTGGACTAAAAGACATAGCGTGAAAAAATAGGGAGACAATGTGTCTACCCTTTATTTATATAGGAGGAAGACATGTTAAAAAATGCAAAAGCAAAACTAGCAATAATATTAATAATAACAGGACTTGTAGGAATACTATCAATAGGAATTATAACAATAATAATGTTAAGAACAATAAATATAGAAAATAACACAGAAATAATAAGTAAAAACATATTAAAAATAGAAATAATAATAGGAATCATAGCACTTCTATATGTAATTGTATCAATAATAATAGGAATACTAACAGCAAAAAAAATAATAGAGCCATCAGAAAAACTAATAAATGAAGCAGAAGAAAATGTAAAAGAAGTATCAATGCAAAAAAAGCAAATAGAAACAATACTATTACATATGACAGATGGAATTTTAGCATTTGATATGGAGGGCAAAATATCATTAATAAATCCAGCAGCCACGAGACTATTAAGGATAATGCCAGAAGATGACACCTTTGACAAAATATTTGGGAAATATAATATAAATGTAAACTTAGAAAAAGTAATATATTTAGAAAACTGGACATCAACTGCACAAAGAGCAACAATAGGAGACAACTACATATATATGTTCTTTGCTCCATTAAGAAATGAAAACGAAACACCAACAGGAGTAATAGTAGTAATACAAGACATAACAGAACATGTAAAACTAGACAACATGAGAAAAGAATTTGTAGCAGATGTATCACATGAATTAAAAACTCCAATAACATCAATAATGGGATATGCAGACACATTACTAGAAGGGGACTATGACAAAGAAACTCAGGAAAAATTTTTAAATGTAATAGCAACAGAAGCCAGAAGGATGGCAAAACTCGTAACAGACCTACTAACATTATCAAAATATGACAATGATGAAGAAAGAACAAAAAAAGTAGAATTTGACTTAGGAGAACTAGTAAAAAAATGTCAAGAAAAGTTGCAAATAGAAATGCAAAAAAAGCAACATAATGCAGAATGTTTTGTAACAGCAAACATACCAACAGTATATGCAGACAAAGATGGAATGGAAAGAGTAGTATTAAACATATTAACAAACAGTATAAAATACACACCAGAAAAAGGTACAATTAAAATGTATGTAGGATACATATACAATGATGCATATGTAAAAATAATAGACAATGGGTTAGGAATACCAGAAGGGGATTTAAACCGAATATTTGAAAGATTTTATAGAGTAGACAAATCAAGAACAAGAGAAATGGGAGGAACAGGACTAGGGTTATCAATAGCAAAAGAAATACTAGACAAAAATAATGGAAGTATAGACATAAAAAGCAAGAAAGACCAAGGTACTGAGGTAGTCATAAGAATCCCAATAAAGAAATAAAAAGAAAAAGAGAACTTGTTCTTTTTTATTTTCTTATTGGGATGGCACTGCGTGAAAAATTTGCGAAGCAAATTTTACTCGTAGAATCCCAATAAAAAAATAGCATTAATGATATTTTTACATCAGAGTTATTTTGTAATGTTTGTGAGAGGGCAAAAAATGATGAAAATTTAAATGACACATTAAAGAAATATTTAATAATATAGAAAATTCAACAAGAGGAGCAGAAAGCGAGGACAAATTTGCAGATTATTTGATGATATTGATGTAAATAGTAATAAATTAGGTGCAACAGTAAGTAAAAGAAATGATAAATTAGTAAGTATGATTGCGAAGAAGGAGAATAGTAAAAAATGTATAATATAAATAATAAGGAGGAAAAGTTTATGAATAAAAAAGTGTTAATATGTGTAGGGATTATTATTTTAATAGTGCTAGCAGGAATTTTAATTATCAAAAGGGTAAATAAAGACACAGAAAAAGAAGAAGATAATTTTAATAAAATAGCTAATAATGTACAAAAAGAAGAAAATGAACAATCAGTTCATAAAGAGGAGGGAAATAATATGTATAGTACAGGAAAACATCATGCAAAAATAGAAATTAGAAATTATGGAATAATCGAGTTAGAATTAGATGCAGATATAGCACCAATAACAGTTACTAACTTTGCAAAATTAGTTAATGAAGGATTTTATAATGGATTAACATTTCATAGAATTATAGAAGGCTTTATGATTCAAGGGGGAGATCCCGAAGGAACAGGAATGGGTGGAAGCAGTGAAAACATTAAAGGAGAGTTTTTCTCAAATGGAGTAAATAATACAATATCTCATGTTAGAGGTACAATTTCAATGGCAAGGTCAAATGCGTATAATAGTGCAAGTTCACAGTTTTTTATAGTTCATGAAGATAGTACATTTTTAGACAAGCAATATGCAGGATTCGGAAAAGTCACAAGTGGCATAGAAATAGTAGACAAAATATGTGAAGATATACAAGTAGAAGATGACAATGGAACAGTTTTAAAAGAAAATCAACCTATCATAGAGAAAATAGAAATGATAGATTAAAAGATGTATTCATATTGCGAAAATAGAAAAATATATAGTAGGTAAATATTTAAATAGGGCTGATAAAAAATAACAAGTAAGAAAACTTGTTATTTTTTTATATACTAGGAAAGTTTTATTAACAAGTATATATTTAACAATAGATAATAAACTTCCCTAGTATATAAAAGGCCATAATCGCTATTGCCTTTAAAATTTCCTCATTTACATTCGGAAACTTAAATCGGCAAAAGAAAAGGTGGCAAAGTCTCCTTTCTTGTATTCTACTTTCCTATTATATAATCAAAAAATGTTTCAAAAAATTCACTACATGCATATAATAACTATCGAAATATAATTCAAGAAAGGAAAGAGAAAAATGAAAATATGTGTTATATTTGGAGGAATATCAACAGAGCATGATGTATCAGTAGCATCAGGAATATCAGTAATAAAAAATTTAAACAAAGAGAAATATGAAATACAACCAATATACATAGACCAAAAGGGGGAATGGTATAAATACACAAAAGATATAAACGAAATAGAAGAATTAAACTTTGGAGAAAAGCCAAAAGAAATAGAAAAAATAGAAAACATAATAAAAACAATAGAAGAAAATGACGTAATACTTCCAGTATTACATGGAAAAGGAGGGGAAGATGGTTCAATACAAGGACTATTCACAATAATAAAAAAGCCATATGTAGGATGTGGAATATTAGCATCAAGTATAGGAATGGATAAAATATACACAAAAGCGATATTTGAAAAAGCAGGATTAAATCAAGCGAAATATGAATACATAAAAAAGAGTGAAAAAGACTATATTTATATAGACAAAAACTATAACGAAGAAAAATGTACACTAGAAAAAGCATGTAAAAAAATAGAAAAAAATATGAAATATCCAATGTTTATAAAGCCATCGAACTCAGGCTCATCAGTAGGAATAAACAAAGCGAAAAGCCATAAAGAGCTAAAAAAGCATATTGAATATGCGAGTCAATTTGACGAAAAAATAATAATAGAAGAAGAAATAAAAGGAAAAGAAGTAGAATGTGCAGTATTAGGAAATAGAGAAGTAATAGCCTCAAACATAGGAGAAATAAAACCAGAAGAAGAATTTTACAGTTTTGATGCAAAATACAATGATAAACATTCAAAAACAATAATACCAGCAGAAATACCAAAAAAAGTATCTAAAGAAATAAGGAATCAAGCCATAAAAGCCTTTAAAGCAATAGATGGAAAAGGACTATCAAGAGTGGATTTCTTTGTAGAAAACGAAACAAATAAAATATATATAAACGAAATAAATACATTACCAGGATTTACTAAAATAAGTATGTATCCAAAACTATTTGAGCAAATAGGAATAACTTATAAAGAATTATTAGATAAACTAATTGAATTATCCACAGAAAAATACACATTGGGGACATAAAAAAATATGCATAAATTTGTGTTATTTCAATGGGCACATGCAATGTACCCCTATATTCAAAATGCAATATATTCATAATAAACACAAATGTTATAATTTCTTCCTATTTCAACGGGCAGACACAGGGCCTGCCCCTACAATGGGTATAAATATATTTATAATTAATATGAATGTTTAAATTCCTGTAATTTCACGGACACCCGAAGGGTGCCCCTACATTTTTTCTATAATTTTAAATTCACCTAAAAATTTATCCTCCCTACCCCCCCAATTTATATATGAGACCAGCTGTGAATTGTAACCGACCACCCCAAATTTATAAAATTAATTATACAAAATAATTGAATTGTAAATAAAATGATGATATAATACAAACACGTATTAAATAATGTAATGAATAGTGAAGAATGAATAGTGAAGAATTAATAAATATTCACTATTCACCAATCACTCTTCACTACAATATGGAGGATATTATGATATTTAAGGATTACTATAAAATATTAGGCTTTGACGACAATAAAGCAAATACAGAACAGATTAAAATAGCCTATAGAGAACAAGCGAAAAGATATCATCCAGATGTAAATGGTGCAAATAAAAATACAGAAGAAAGATTTAAAGATATAAATGAAGCGTACAGAACTTTATCAGATTCATCAGCAAGACGAAAATACGACAGAGCATGGAATGTAAACATAGGAAGAAGAAAAAATAAAGAAAAATATGGAAACAAAGGAGAAAAAACAGACACTATAAAAGATGGGTTATTTGGAATGTTTTTTGGATATACCCCAAAAAAAGATAAAAAACAAGAAGAAGCAGTAGCAAAAAAAGGAGAAGATGTAGAAACAGAAATAGAGATTACATTAGAAGAAGCATTTTATGGAAAAACAAAAAAAATCTCATTAAGAACAGTAAGTGGAAATTTAAAAACAATAATAGTAAAAATACCAGCAGGAATTAGGAATAAAGAAAGAATACGTTTAATAGGACAAGGAAAAAAAGGTACAAAAGACGAAAAGCCAGGAGACTTATTTATAAAAGTAAAAGTATTAGAAAATAATAAATTTATTTTAAATGGATATGATTTACATACAAAAGTATTTGTAACTCCGTGGGAAGCGGTACTTGGAGGAAAAATAGAAGTTCAAGGAATTGATGACATAGAGCAAATAAAACTAGAAAAAGGAACTAACTCAGGAAAAGAAATAATAATAGAAGACAAAGGATTTAAAGACGGAAAAGGTAAAAGAGGAAATCTAATATGTGAAGTCCAGATAATGATACCAGAAAAAGTATCAGAAGATGAAGAAAAAAAATATAGAGAATTACAGAAAATATCGCAATTTAACCCTAGAACCTTAACAAAAATATAATTACATATTTGTAGGGGCGATTAGTAATCGCCCGTGCTTCAAAGAATTTGCTAAAAATCTAGTTGACATATTGTAGTAAATATAGTATAATTATGTATAGTACTAACAAAAGACAAGCTATACATAAGTAAAGGGGAGAAAAGATTATGGAAAATGTTCAAGGAAGACACTTTAGCATAACAGACCCAAAAGATGTAAACACAGTAATATATGAAGTAGTAGAAACAAATAGAAAGGAAATTCAAGACAATAATACACCGAAATTCACTGTCGAAAGATTAGTTAGAAGTTCAGAAATAAGAGGAGATAATTTTAAAAGAACTTATTATGTAGATAATCCAAAAACAGATGGAAATCCATTAGTATTTTTATCTTTTGGAAAGGAAAAGGTTGTTGTAAACACTGGAATGCTTATAAATGATGAAGTAAAAATAACAAAAAAACCTATGCCAATAAAATTTGATGCTATAAAGACAGAAGAAAACCCAATATACAGAGAGTTTTCTTATACACCAAACTTAAAAAGACCAATAACAATAATAGATACAGAAACAGTAGAAGAAGTTAAACCAATTTTATATTTTGACCAAGAAACAAATGAGGTAAAAGGAAAATGTAAAATGAAACCATACAAATCTTATTTTGCTTTTGAAATAAAGGAAAAATTATAGAGGAGGATTATAATGAATAACGAAATGGGATACGAAATTAGAGGGGGAGTTGTTAAAACACCAGAAAGAGGAAATGTGGAAATTCCACCCGAGAGAACAGTAAGAAAGGATATAATTGAAGGAAATCTTGTAATAACGTCAGAACCTACCCCACCAAATGTACAAGTAATAGTAAGTGCAGCAAAGAAAAGTGGCATAACAGAAATACCATCAAGAAGATTATCACAAAGAGATGAAGGAAGATAACATTATAATTAATCATAAGAAAAGGAATGATGCTTTATGAATTATAAAATAGAAGGGGCATTAAGAAAAAACAAAAAAACACTTATATTGGCAGTCATACTATGGTTATTTATAGCCATAGTATTTATCATGCCCATAGCATGTGGATGGAATACAGCAGTAAAAGAAGCAGAAAGTACAGGAGCAAAATTTTCAATGGGTACTTTTACTGAAACAGTAGGTAAGAGAATAGCACAACCATTTTTAAATATAAAAGAAGTAGGAAGCTATTGGGGAGTATTTATAAGCTTACTATGGAAATATACACTAGGATTTTTAATAATAGTAGTTGTAGGGCTAGTAAAAACTGCTCCGAAAAATAAATATCAAGATATAGAAC
Organism: uncultured Clostridium sp.; assembly: GCA_948471115.1. Lineage (GTDB taxonomy): Bacteria > Bacillota > Clostridia > TANB77 > CAG-508 > CAKPSH01. Next base: position 2,084 of record CAOKRJ010000043.1, on the reverse strand, counting down.
ATGGTTCAAGTGACTGGTGTGAACATGGAGAACAATTCAAAGTATTAAGCTCTAAAAAAGGATTAATACTAGCAGAAGGAAATTATTTACCAGTAGACAAAAGAGGAAATGTAAACATATTAGTAGTAGGACGGATCAGGTGCTGGTAAATCCGCATCTTTCTCAATACCTAATGCATGCCAAATGCTAGGCTCATATGTATTTACAGACCCAAAGGGAGAACTATATGATAAAACAGCAGGTTTCTTAAAAGCAAATGGATATGAAATAAAAGTACTAAACTTATTAAGACCACAAAATAGTGATGGATATAATCCATTAATGCATATATCAAACGAATTGGATGTAGACGTTATAGCAAACACGATAATAAAAGGACAAGGAGAAGCCTCAGCATCTGAACCATTCTGGGAAGACATGGGAGAAATGCTATTAAAATCATTAATATATTATTTAATAGCAACACGTCCAGAAGAAGAACAAAACTTGGCAAGTTGTGCAGAACTAGTAAGAGCTGCTAGTGGTAGTGGAAACAGTAGTATGCTTTCTGACTTAATAAACAAATTGCCAATGGATCACCCTGCAAGAAAGTATTATAAATCAGTAGAAATATCAGCAGCATCAGAAAAAACGTATTCGTCTATTTTAAGTACACTACAATCAAAATTAGGAAAATTTGACTCAAAAGAAATAGCCGAACTAACATCAACAAATACTATAGACTTTGAGGAAATAGGAAAAAAGAAAACAGCAGTATATGTAATATCGTCAGACACTCATACAGCATATGATTTCTTGCTTACAATATTTTTCTCTCAAATGATACAACAGCTATATGATTTTGCAGATATAAATGGAGGAGCTTTACCAATGCCTACATACTTTATTCTAGACGAATTTGCAAACATAGGTAGAGTACCAGACTTTGACAAAAAAATATCAACAAGTAGAAGTAGAAAGATACAATTTAGTGTTATATTGCAAAACTTAGACCAACTAGAAGCAGTATATGAAAAATCATTTGAGACAATAATAGGTAACTGTGATACACACTTATTCTTAGGAAGTAACTCTCAAAAAACAGTAGAATATTTCTCAAAAGCTTTAGGAAGCAAAACGATATCAAGACAAAGTGTGTCTATAAGTAAAGATAGAGCATATGTTAGAAACGGTGAAAACTATTCAGACAATATTATGGAAAGAGCACTATTAACGCCAGACGAATTAAGAAGATTTGATATGGATCAATGTATAATATTTGAAAAGGGAATAAGACCAATTAAAGCAAATAAATACTATTACTTTAAACATAATGAGGCAAAACAATTAGAGAAGTATAAAGCAGATCATAATGAAGCAAGAGATTTAGAAAGAGGGGAATGGAGAACATTTAACCCATATAATCCATACTCTACAGACCAAGAAAAGCAACAAGTAAATGATTTAAAAATAGATTCATTAGATGATTTATTTGAAGAAGACATACCAGCAAATCAAGAAAAAACGGCAGAACAAAAAAACAGCAATAATCAAGCTACTTTAGAAAATAAGGAAAACAAAAAAGTAGAGTCAGAATTTGATGATATACCTATGTTACCGCAAGAAGAAATGATAGAGGATAAGGAAATAGATATAGCAAAAGAATTAGAAAAAAAATTTGATGAAATATTTGGTCCAATAGATGAAATAGAAACATCAAAAAAATCATAAAATATATATTTCCCTAGTAAAAACGACAGAATATTACAGAAATGCAACATAAAATTAACAAAGAAAAAATAAACTCTAAAACTAAGAAAATCCGTAAACAAATACGGATTTTTTTATGTTATATAGGAAAAAACTAGCATTTACAAGTTACATGAAAATCAATATAATAAAACTTATAAGAGTGATGTTGCATAAAAATTTACAAATCAAAATTATTTTAGATATACTTACTCAAATATAAAAAAACAATTATAAAATATAAAAATTAAACAAGGAGGCAAGCCAGTATGAAAAAAATATGGAAAGGAAAAGATGAAAGAGAGAAAAACGCTAGAACCGTTGATACTGTAACACACACACACACACACACACAC
>CAOKRJ010000042.1 GCA_948471115.1 uncultured Clostridium sp. | reverse complement strand
ATGCAAAAGAAATTTTAAAAGTAATTGGAGATTATTCAAAAGCACTTGATTTGTTGGATGACTACGATCATAAAACACTAAAGAAAATAGATGGAAATGTAGATGAAAGAAAAATTGAATATAGCAAATGTATAGAGGTTATAAATAAGTTAAGATTTAATGAAGAAAGTTCATTATTCGCAATAGAAAGAGATAAAGGTTTAGAGTCAATTATAGGCAATATTTATCAAAGTTTTGCAGAACAAGATATTTATAAAAGTATAGAAGAAAAGGGAGCAAATTTTTTATATTTAATCGTAAAAAACCATGTATTTGCAGATGGGAATAAACGAATTGCAGCAACATTATTTATATACTTTTTAAATTTTTATGGTATTTTGTATAAAGATGGAAAGCAAGCAAAGGTTTGGATATTTATATTCGAGATGAAAATGACATTCATATTATCGAAACAGCAATTAATGGAAAAGCTGATATTCTTGTTAGTGGTGATAAAGATTTTGAAGAAGTGAAAACTGCACTCTTTAAAATAATGAAACCTTCTGAATTTTGAAAAAAGTAAAGTTACTCCAGAAATGAAGTAGCTTTATTTTTATATAAAATATTAGTGAAACTGATTGACAAATAGCATAAAAATAGGTATAATGAATAATAAAAATGTAGTTGACTTTAAGTTATTAGAAGAGCAATGAAAGAATACAAAAATGCTGAAAATAACTAATATATAAAATGTTTGACATACAAGTTTTGATATAGTAAAATGTTTTAATAAGATTTAGACAATAAAAGTGCTGTAGAAAGTATAAATAAGGTATTATAAGAAATAGTAGGAGGTTATTAAAATGATACATAATGATAAATATAAGTTTGTAGCTGTTATCAATGAAAAATTTGTAGGCATTGTATATGTGAAGGAGGATGTTTATGGATAAAGAAGAAATGATAGACGTTTTAGATGAAAATGGTGTTAAAACAGGAGAAATTTTACCACGAAGTGAAATTCATAAAAGGGGGGTATGGCACAGAGCCATAGTTGTAGCAATAATAAATGAGAAAAATGAAATCCTTATTCAGCAGAGAACTGCAGATAAGGAAAAAAATGCTAATATGTGGGATATATCTGCAGCAGGACATATTTCTTCAGGACAAGATTCTTTAATGGCAGCTACTAGAGAGATTAATGAAGAAGTAAGTGTAAATTTAGGATTTAATGTAGAAGTAAAAGAATTTAGATTTATGTATTCTTTTAGAAAAGAGCAAATTTTTTCTGATACATTTATCGAAAGACAATTTTATGACTTTTTTATTTTACGACAAAATGGTTTATGTAGTGAAAATATTAAATTTCAAGAAAGTGAAGTTCAAGCTGTTAAATTTATTACGATTTCCGAGCTTAATAAATTACGTCAAGATAAGGAATTAGTTAAAAGAGATGAGGTTTATGACGTTTTAACAGAGTATTTATTTAGAATATAAGATACAATTTTTTATAATTACAATTAGTTTTGAACTATACAATTTTTAGAAAGGGGTAGTATCAGCAATGGAAGAAAGATATAAATTTATAAGTGCAGTTTATTTGCTATTAATGAAAGAAAATCAAATATTATTATTAAAGAGATATAATACGGGATATGAAGATGGAAAATATAGTTTAGTGGCAGGACATATAGACGGAAACGAAACAATTAAACAAGCAATGATTAGAGAAGCTAAAGAAGAAGCGGGAATAATAATATGTGAAGAAGATGTAAAAATAGCCACTTTTTTACACAGAAAAACTGAGCCAGAAAGGTTTGACTTTTTCTTAGAATGTAAGAGCTGGAATGGAGAGATTGAAAATAAAGAACCAGACAAGTGTAGTGAACTAAGTTGGTATGATATTAATAATTTGCCAAGTAATATAATTCCTTGTGTGAAAAAGGCTATAGAAAATTACAAAAATAACATTATGTTTGATAACTTTGGATGGTAGTTGTTTTTAATATAGTAATGAAATAATTAGAATACAAGTAGTAATAGAGAATCCAAGAATAAAGGATTTAAGTTTGACAAATGGTATATTAAATAATATAATATAACAGTAAATAAAATATATGAATTTGATGATTTTAAAAGGAATTTTTTATAACGAAGTATACTTAAAAAATAAATTGCCATATGAGTTAAATAAAAAATCTTATATAAAGAATATACAAAAAGGAGAAATGACAAATGCAAAAATTTAATTATCATTCACATACATATAGATGTGTGCATGCAGATTTAGATATGAAAGATGAGGAGTATATACAGGAATATATAAAGATGGGATTTGAAAAAGTAGCAATTACAGACCATTGTCCAGAAAAAAATAAAATTGATAAAAGAAACAATATGAGAATGGACTATACTCAAAAAGATGAATATATAGACAGTATAGAGAAATTAAAAGAAAAATATGCAGACAAGATACAAATAGAAACAGGTTTTGAGGTAGAATATTTACCAGGTGAAGAAGAAAACATTAAAGAATTAAAACGAGAAGTAGATAAAATTATTTTAGGGCAACATTTTATATATGATGAAAACAAAGAACTAAAAATTTTTGGAGATCATAATTTTACAGATGAAGAACTAATAATATATGCAGAATATATAAAAGAAGCAGTAGAACTAAATATTCCAGACATAATAGCACATCCAGATTTATATATGCGCAAAAGAAAGAACTTTGGAGAAATAGAAAGAAAAGTAGCAAATATGATATGTAAAGTAGCTGAAAAGTATAATATACCATTAGAAATAAACTTAGCTAAAATTTTTAACCAAACATATTTTGAAAATAAGAAATTAAATAATGATTCAATAGAAAGACAAAAAGAGAAGCTATCAAATGTAGAGTATCCTTGTAGAGGATTTTGGGAAATAGCTACAAAATATAACATTAGAGTATTATATGGTATAGATGTTCATCACAGAGGTCAAATAACACTATACAAGGAATTGATAGAATTAGCAAACGAAATAATAGGTCAAGAAACAATAAAAAAGTTAAATTTTATAAAAGAATAACAAAATACCTCGTATTAAACGAGGTATTTTGTTTGGTAGGGCAATACTGTGGCACACAAGCGACATAACACCACTTTGCCATATTGCTTTTATTTATTAGCATATTTTTGTTTAGCAGTATCAATCTTTTGTTGCTCAGCAATTTCAGTCTTATACCAACCTTTTTCAGCCATCAAGTTATATAACTTATTCTGAATATCTAAAGAATCATTTAATGCATCTTTAAAAGCACAATGAACCTCTGCTGTAGTAGACTCTATAGTGCCATGAAGATATAAATTGCAAACACCTTTAATAACCAATAACTCTTTTTCCATTAAATCTTTATCTTCCATAATTTCCTCCTATAATAAATTTAAAAATTTGTTAAATAAATCAGTATGTTTTTGTTCTAACTCTTTAATATAAGAAGAAAGAGTTGGATCTGTAAGCTGAGTAGATGTCTTTTTACTACATGTTTTCATAAAACATTCGTGACCTAAAGCATCCTCAACATATAAAAGCTCTTTACTAGTCATAATAATAATCACCACCTACAATTATTATTGCCCTACAAGAAACATTTATACAGACATTGCGAATTATATTTTAATTATTTTTCAACAAAACGATAAGAATTAACTTTAAACTCATGTAGATCATCAAATCTAATAATAATAGACTTTGTATAATTATCAGAACAAGGAGGATTAAGTTCATTAATAATTAAACTAGCATTATACTTTTTCAAAGTATCAAAAGTATTAATAAAACCAAAGCCAGTACCTCCATTATCAGCATGAGTAGTTATAGGCATTTTACCTAAATTAGATAAAGTATCGGATTCAAACTCAATACCAGAATCAAATACATATAAACTATAATAATTATCTATTAAACCTAATCTTACAAGAATACTTTTATTAATATTATCAGAGCAATTAACAGCAATAATAGAATTTTTAATATGGTCTGCAAGTAAAATTTCCAAAGTCTCTTTTGAAATAAAGGTATTAATCATATGAAAAATATTGCCATTTAATTGAAAATCGAAATCTATATTATTCTTTACACATTCATGTTGTAGAAAATTTAACATATCATCAATTTCTACTATATCGGTTTTAGGTAATTCTGAAACTGTAGATGTGGTAAGCAATTGTTTAGAAACATCATTTATTTTATAAGTAATATCTAACTCATCTGCAAACTCAGTATTTAGCATTAATTCATTCAATTTATACTCTAAAGAACGTTGCTTATGAGCAATAGAATGATTAATCTTACTAGTCTCAAGAATATCCTTTTCCAACTTTTCAATCTCTTTATTCTTTGTCTCAAGTTCTGTTTTAGTATCATTCAAATCCTTAACTAATAAATTGTGTTTGTAATATAAGGTTAGAGACCTTTGGATAGTTACAAACATAATTATGCATAATACAATAAAACTAATGAAAAGGTTTGAAATAAAGATTTTAGGATATTTACCACTAAGTAATATAGAGGAGAATAATACAATAGCACTAATATTTAAAATTAATAAATCAAAGTATTCATTACCTAAATTCTTTTGAAAAAATGCAAAACCATTTTTAAATTTTCTTATTTTAAATAAAGAAAATAGCAAAGTTAAGTGTATCGTATAAATTAGCAAAAGACTAATAAAATCATTTTGTACTCCCAAAATTACATTTGGAATAAAGCCTATAATAATAGAAGCAAAAGAAATAATATAATTAAGACTAAATGAAGATATAGTTACTAAAATAGAGTATCCTACACTATACAAAGTAGTGAACGAATACAAAATACTTAAAGAGAGTATAAAGAATATGATACTAGTAGATGGATAATCGGCTTTTAGTATAGTATGAAAAAAGGTTATAATGCATGTGAAAAAGACGACAAAGAGTAGTTTAAAATTGAATAATGTTTTTATATTCAAAATACGAGTAAAAGTATAATAAGTACATAATCCCATAAGAAACATTTTAATAAGGTATATAATAATATTAATATCATTTAGATTAATAATAGTAATTAAATTTTCCAAATCAATCACCTCACAATATAAAATGATTATATATTAATGAAAAATCATAATCAATGTTTTATTTATAAAATTACGAATGATGATAAATCATTACATAAAATAATATATAAAGAAGGGTACATGTTAATGTACCCTGTAGGTATAACTAAAAAGTTTACATCCAACGATTAACCCATCTCATAAGTGCATCCCATAACATATTAATTCACCACCTTTCCAATCACCAAAGTTATTGTGTTAAAATTTTTACAAAGGATTTAGAACAAAATATGTATGTTTAACCTTAAGAGGTTTTGGACAAGACATACATATAATAAAATGATAGAAATTCTAATAATCCATAGTAATTTGTAATTTGAAAAACTATATAACAATCGATTTTCACACAATACAATAAAAAAATACCATTTATACTATCAGAAAAACTGGTATTTGCTGGTGGAAAAATATGTCGAAAAATGACGAATTATAGAAAAAAATAGTATATGAAAAAATAGATTAACAATGTCTTAAATGTTTAAATTAGACAATGTTAATCTATTTGTTAATAATATATTTTGAATATAAGTTAAAATTATATAAGCTTTTTAATTTTCTCTACATAATAGTAGATAAATTCCATTGGAGTAGGTACACCAGTTTCATAATTTACTTTAGCAATATAATGCATTGATAAATCGTCAATAGATGATATTCTCCAAGCATGAATAATAGCATTCTGTATACCATTTGTTATGGTATTTCCAGACTTTTTATAAATTTTAGTTAAATGCTGGATTACATTAATATTACTTTTATTATTTTGAATTAAATATAATATAGCATCATGAGCATATTCTCTACCCTTTAATTTGGGAGTTATTCCAATTAAATCAAGTTCATGATATATAAGTTCAGAAAGTTTATCTTCAGTTTCTATTATATTTTCTTGAAGAGAAGCGACAGAATTTAAAGATGAGGTATTTCTCAAAGCTATGAATTTATTTAATACATGATTACAAGAATATTTAGGATGATTTTTATATAGGATAATATCTACACCATTTCTATGAAGAATTTCATAAGTTCTTTCAGAATTTATATGAGTAGTTACAATAATTATAGGATTGTAATTAAGATTGAGTTTTTTGAGTTCATTTAAAAACTCCAAAGAATCTGTATTACCAGAAACACTTTTATTAAGTTCAATATCCAGAATTATACCTTCTGGATGGCGAAGTCTTATATATTTTAAAGCTTCAATATCAGAATCAGTTATACCAATCAAAGTGATGTCATCTCTAGAATTAATACAATTGATAAAATCATTGCAAGCATTAACATCATCTTCAAGGATTAGTATTTTCATTGGTTTAATATCCATAAAAATCCCCCAGCCTTTTATATTTTAATTATTACATAAATAATACCATAAAATACTATAAGATTCCATATTTGTAGAAAATCTTTTACTATAATAGGGGTAAAGAGTTAATTTATAATTTTTGTTAAAAACTAAAGGAAGAAAATATTAACGATTATAATAATTGGGGGAATAATGCTATTAATAGCAGGAATAATAGAATTTATAAAATATAAATCAAGAAACAAAATGTGATAATTTGCTTTGAAATTATCACATTTTGTCTTATTTAATCTAAAGTAGTAGAAGTTCTACCAATACCAATAACATTTTCTTGAAGAGAACGCCAAGTATTGCAACCAACGATACCATCAGAAGCTAAACCACGACTTGTTTGATAAGACCTAACTGCCTCTAAAGTTCTATTACCAAAGATACCATCTAAACCACCAGTAGTAAAGCCTAAAGTATTTAATCCATCTTGAAGAATAAGAACATAAACACTTAAACTACCTCTTCTTAGAGTAGGGTATCCACCAGAGCTACAGGCCGGCGGTTTTTGTCTTCTATCAAAATGAACCCAAGTAGGAGAAATAGAAACAGGTTCAACATAAGACCAAACACCAGAATTAATAGCACTTATTCTTAAAGCAGCCCTTCTTTCATTGGTCCAAAGTTGAGCAACATCAAAAGCTGTTCCAGCATAATGTTGAGATTGTCCGAGAATGCCCACCTTCCCAAGAACGCTTAAAAGCAAAACCAACAGGGATTGGACCTCCCCATAAGTATCTTTGAGTATTCCAAGCCTGCATAACTCTTTTAGTTGTCCACAGAGTTGAAGATTTACTTGAGCCCCTAAATTCTCTAACCAATAATGTAGAGTTTGCATTATAAGGCATAGCAGAATTTTCATCTCTGTAATAAGTTTCAAATCTATCTGTATCATTATTATAAACTAATATTTTTGCCATATTTCATAATCCTTTCTAAGACACAAAAAAGCACCTTATAATAATAATATGAAAATATTGTAAATTTGTGAATTAATATTTGTTATTTTACTAAAAATGACAAATATATTGATTTTTTAATTTATTATTGTATAATATAAATAAATATAAAAAACTATTAAAATGGAGTTTAGTTTGAAAGAAATATACAAATAAATCTTTAATAACTATGTATGCTTTTAGAGCTAAGCGAGAAAGGAATGGAGTTATATATGGGTGAAAATAATTATGATTTAAAAGGATATATTGCAAAATATCAAAGGATACCTTATTATCCTGTAGCTTTTGAAAAAGGAATAGGGGCATTATTATATGATTATAATGGAAAAGAGTACATTGATTTTTTGGCAAGTGCCTCATCTGCAAATTTAGGACATGGCAATAAAGAAATAGCAGAATCAGTATATGAGCAAATGCAAAATATTACTCAATATGCAAGTATATATTTTCAAATGAAAGAACCTATGGACTTAGCAGAAAAATTAATATCATTAACAGATAGAGAAAATATGCAAGTTTCATATAGTACAACAGGTTCAGAAGCAATTGATAATGCAATAAAATTAGTACGTGCTTATACTGGTAGAACAAGCCTTATATCTTTTGCAGAATCTTATCATGGAAGCACTTATGGTTCAACATCTATATCTGCACTTAGTTTAAATATGAGGAGAAAAATAGGTCCATTATTACCAGAAATATATCACATTAATTATCCAGATATGTTACGTGGTAAATATGGAAAAGATGAAGAAAAAGCAATAGAAAGTTATTTAGATGAACTACGTTATGCCTTTGAACATTATTTACCTCCAGAAGAAGTAGCAGCAGTATTTATGGAGCCAATAGCGGGAGATATGGGACTTGTAATACCTCCAAAGAAATATGTTCAAGAACTATATAAACTATGTAAAGAACACGGAATATTATTCGTTGTAGATGAAATTCAGCAAGGGTTATGCAGAACTGGAAAATGGTTCTCATATGAATGGTTTGACATTGAACCAGATTTAATAGTATGTGGAAAATCAATAGGAGGAGGGTTACCTTTAGGAGCAGTAATAGGTTCTAGAGAAATCATGGAATCATTAGATTCACCAGCACATGTATTTACAATGTCTGGAAATTCAACAGTATGTAAAGCATCACTAAAAACTATTGAAATATTAGAACGTGAAAATATAAATGAACAAGTAATAGAAAAAGGTGAATACTTAAAAGAAAAATTAGAGAAGCTAATGTATAAATATGATATTATAGGAGAGGTTAGAGGTTTAGGTTTATCCATAGGTGTGGATCTTGTAAAAGATAGAAATACAATGGAACGAAACTCTGATGCTGCTGTAAAAATATCTTATAAATCGATAGAAAATGGATTATTAATGATATCAGTTGGACAAAATACCTTAAGAATTCAGCCACCTTTAATAATTACTTACGAACAGATGGATAAAGCAGTTGAAATTTTGGACAAAGCATTTGAAGAATATGTAGATGGAAAAATTGGTGATGAAATTTATGAATATGCAAAAGGATGGTAATTATAATAAAAAATAAATAAAGGCACGGGAAACCGTGCCTTTAAAAAATATAAAAAATTTCACAAAACTATTGCAATTTATAGAGAATTATAATAAAATTGATACAAAGTGGAGGAAAGTGGATAATAGTGCCATAATGTGAAAAGAAGGTGATATCAAGTGTTTATTGGTGAATATGAGCATACTGTAGACGTAAAAGGCAGAATAATAATGCCATCAAAACTAAGAGAAAATATAGGAGAAAAATTCATAATCACAAAAGGACTTGATAAATGTTTATTTGTGTACTCAAAATCTGAATGGGCAAACTTTGAAGAAAAACTAAAAACACTTCCACTAACAAATAAAAATGCAAGAGACTTTGTAAGATTTTTCTTATCTGGTGCAGTCGAATGTGAAATAGACAAACAAGGACGTTTTTTAGTTCCAGCAAACTTAAGAACATATGCAAACATAGACAAAGAAATTGTAATAATAGGAGTTGGCACAAGACTAGAAATTTGGAATAAAGAATCATGGACAAATTATAGTAGTGAAGAAAACATTTCAGCAGATGAAATTGCAGAAAATATGACAATGTTGGGAATATAACTTCTAGTTAAGGAGAAAAAAGTGGAATTTAAACATAAACCAGTATTATTACAAGAATGTATAGAAAATTTAAATATCAATCCAGACGGTATATATGTAGATGGAACCTTAGGAGGTGCAGGGCATAGCATAGAAATAGCAAAAAAATTATCCTCAAAAGGACTATTAATAGGAATAGATAGAGATGAAGAAGCACTAAAAGCAGCAAAAGATAAATTAAAAGAATATAAAAATGTTAAATACGTACATGGAAATCATGATGAAATAAAGGAAATACTAGAAGAACTAAAAATAGAAAAAGCAGATGGAATACTATTAGACTTAGGTGTATCATCATATCAATTAGACGAAAGAAATAGGGGATTTAGCTATATGGCAGAAAAAAGTGAACTAGACATGAGAATGGATAGAAGCCAAAGTATAACCGCTAAAGACATAGTAAATACATATCCAGAAGAAAAGCTAATAAAAATAATTTTTGGATATGGAGAAGAAAAATTTGCAAAAAATATATCGAAAAAGATATGTGAATATAGAAAAAATAAAACTATTTCAACAACAGGTGAATTAGTAAAAATAATTGAGAATGCAGTGCCAGGATATGCAAAAAAAGAAGGACATCTAGCAAAAAGGACATTTCAAGCAATAAGGATAGAAGTAAACAATGAAATTAAGCCATTATATAATACAGTAAAAAATTCAATAGAAATATTAAAACCAAAAGGAAGGTTATGTATAATAACGTTTCATTCCTTAGAAGATAGAGCAGTAAAAAATGCATATCAAGATGCAAAAGGGAAATGTACATGTCCAAAAGATTTACCATATTGTATCTGTGGAGCAAAATCACAGGGAGACATAATTACAAAAAAACCAATAATACCAACACAACAGGAACAAAAAGATAATTCAAGAGCAAAAAGTGCAAAATTAAGAGTTTTTGTGAAAAATTAGAAATACAAAAGAAAGGGGTGGGGAAAATGGCTAAATATCAATATGAAACAAGTCCAAGAAAAATACGAACTGATTACGAGCCTGTAAAAAAGAAAACAGTCAAAAAGATTCCTACAACGAAATCAAATACATCAAAAAAAAGCATCACAAAGATGAAAACAGCAAAAAAAGTAAAAATAGTACTATCTGTATTAATTGGATTTTTAGCATTTTTTACTATAAGCTTTAGGAATGCAATGATAGATTCAAAATATGCAGAAATAAAGAAATTAAAAAATGACTTAGCATTAGTAGAGAAAGAAAACGAACAATTACAAGCGGGAATAGAAAGCCATTTGAACCTTAAAACTATACAAGAAGAAGCAGAAACATTGCTTGGAATGAAAACATTATCAAATGACCAAATTAAATATGTTAACCTTCCTAAAACAGACTATATCGAATCAGGCTCAGAAGAAATACATATAGAAGAAGAGAGTTATTTTACAAAGATTATTAATATAATAAAGAGTTTAATAAAATAGAGATTATATCTTGAAAGATTTAAAGTAATAAAGAATAATTTTATTCAAAGAAATTAAGTTATAAATCTCCATAATATCAATAAATTGACATTATGGAAATTTTGGTGTATAATAGAGATAATTGGAAGATTCCAATAGTAAAATAAGAGCAAAGGAGAAAACAATGGACACGCGGAAATTGGAAGAATTAAGGGAAATGATTAACGAATTAATCAACGCGATGATAGCACAATCAAAATCTACAGATTCAGGGATAGTGAAAAAATTGCCATCAAAAGAAGAGGTGCAAAAAATTGTAACCGAGCATATCCAGGAGTTGGCTGTGCCTGCAAATATTAAAGGATATGAATATCTTCGGACTGCTATATGTATGGTGATAGAAGATTCAACTTTAGCTAGGGGTATAACAAAAATACTATACCCATCTATAGCAAAAAAGTTCGAGGATACACCTGCAAAAGTAGAACGGGCAATACGCCATGCGATAGAATCGGCATGGAATAGAGTAAAGCCAGAAAAAGTATATGAAATATTTGGTTACACAATATCACAAAGTAAAGGCAAACCTACAAATAGCGAATTTATATCGATTTTAGTTGATCACATCAAAATATATCATTTCTAAGCCAATTCAAATTTCAATTCAAAGTTTATAAAGGACACCGCCAATTAGTAAGGGGCGGTGTTCTTTATATGAGTTTTTAGAGAGCAAAACTAGTTACAAATTCATAAAATCACCGAAATTCAATATAATGTAATAAATTGGATTAGAGGTGAAATATAATGCCAAGCATTAGTGCAAAAAGGAGAATAAGAAATAATTTCTTAATATTAACAATTATTTTAATATTACTTATGATAAGAATTGGATGGATACAATTTGTACAAGGAGCAGAATTGCAAGAATTAGCATATAAGCAACAGACATTAGACAGAGCAATAAATCCAAGTAGAGGAACAATATATGATAGAAATGGTGTAGAACTAGCTGTTTCTGCAACAGTAGAAACAGTAACAGTAAATCCAATGAACATAGAAAATGAAAACAAAGAAAAAGTAGCAAAAGCATTATCAGATATATTTGAATTAGATTATGAGAAAGTTTTAAAAAAAGTAAAAAAGAAAAGTTCAATAGAAACAATTGTAAAAAAAGTAGAAAAAGATAAAGCAGATGAGCTAAGAATTTGGATGGAAGAAAATAAAATATCAGAAGGAATAAACATTGATGAAGATACAAAAAGATATTATCCAAATAATGAATTATGTTCACAAGTTATTGGTTTTACAGGAAGTGATAATCAAGGGCTAAATGGAATAGAAGCAAAATATGATGAAACTTTAAGTGGAACAAAGGGTAAAATAATACGTGTAAGAGATGCCAAAGGAGGAACATTAGATGGAACAGTAGAGGAATATGTACCAGCAATAAATGGAGATAGCTTAGTACTAACAATAGACTCTACAATACAATCCATAGTAGAAAAACATCTTGAAGAAGCATGTATAGATAATGTATGTACAGATGGACGGAAATGTAGTAATAATGAACCCTAATAATGGGGATATATTGGCAATGGCAACATATCCAGGATATAACTTAAACGATCCATATACAATAAACGATGAAGAATTAAAATCAATATGGAATACACTTCAAAGTAGTGAAAGATCAAATAATCTAGAGAAAATGTGGAGAAATAAAGCAATATCAGATACATATGAACCAGGGTCAACATTTAAATTAATAACAGCATCATCAGCATTAGAAGAGGGATTAGTAAAAGATATAGAAGCAGAAAACTTTGCATGCACTGGTAGGATTGAAGTTGCAGGAGTATCTATAAAATGCTGGAGATATTATAGACCACATGGTTCAGAAAGTTTAAGAACAGGATTAATGAATTCGTGTAATCCAGTATTTATAGGATTAGGACAGAAACTAGGTGTAGACACATACTTTAGTTATTTAGAAAAATTTGGGCTACTATCAAAAACAGGAGTAGACTTACCAGGTGAAGCAAATAGTATATTTATAGCAAAAGAGAAAGCAGGACCAGTAGAACTTGCGACAATTTCATTTGGTCAAAGATTTGAGATTACACCACTACAATTAGTAACAGCAGTATCATCAATAGCAAACGGTGGAAATCTAGTACAGCCAAGAGTTGTAAAAGCTACAATAGACTCAGAAACAGGAGAAAGGCAAGAAAAAGAGCCTGTAATATTAAGTGAAAAAGTAATATCAGAAGAAACATCAAAAAATGTATTAAGCATGATGGAATCAGTAGTATCGCTAGGAACAGGAAAAAATGCACAAGTAAAAGGCTATTCAGTAGGAGGAAAAACAGGAACATCAGAAGATGGTGTAAATACAGGTAAATATGTAACATCATTTTGTGGAGTAGCATCAATCTCAGACCCAGAACTTGTAATATTAATAACATTATATAATCCGACAGGTGAAGGGGGACACCAAGGAGGTGCGTGGATAATTTTGACAACACACTATAAAACTACCCAAAAATCAATAATGGTATAAATTGATTAAATCAAGAATGAGAGCGATTTTATCGCTCTTAAATAATGCAAAATAATTTTTATCTTAGTTATTATTGTAGAACGTATAAAAATACGATAATATCTAAAGTAGATAAATAAAATATAGATATTATAAGATGATTTATTATAAAGCAAAGCAAAGATTAAGAATAGGCAAAGCGATGAACTTGTACTCAATATGATATTGTGATAGGACCAGTAGCAGATGATAATTTATACCAAGTATTAGTAAATTATGAAAATGGAGTATATGTGATATAGAGGAACCTATAAAAAGACTTAAAACATATTTATTATCTAATCAAATTTCATTTCATACATTAAAATCGTTAGAATGTATAAAATATATAAAAACTATTGAAGTAGGTGAGGAAGATGAGTGAAGGAAAATTTACTTATATGATGTTTACAATAGTACAAACATTATGTGATAGTATAAAGAATTATTTTAATATCAGTTATGAACAGGCAATGAATTTGTTATATCATTCTAAACTATATAAAGCATTAGAAAAAGAAGAAACAAAAATGTGGTATTATAGTAATTATGATTTATTTAGAATGTTTTTAGAAGAAAAAGAAACAGGTAAATATACTGTTTATGGGGGATAATATGGAAAAGAAAATAAATGATTTTATTGTATTTTGTATAGAAGTTTTTAAAGAAGAAAATAAACTTAAGGGGAAAGAAGTATATGAGATATTTGAAAAATATGGAGTACTTAAATATTTACATGATGGATACGATATGTTACATACACAAGGACATAAATGGCTTATGAATGATATAAATGAATTTTTAAAGATTAGAGAATATAATGTAAAAACGGAGAAAATAAATAATATAAAGTAATAAATAAAATATTTATAAAACTAGAAATGAGTAAAAAATGATTTCTAGTTATTTTTTTGTGCAATTTTCTTAAAAATTATACCTTTTCAAATTTACAGTGGAATATACATTATGAAAAAAGTTTAAGGAATTTTATAAAATTTACCTATTTTTCATAAAATGGTGGCATATACCTAGTAGAGAAATTTAAAAATTTTTTCAAAAAA
>CAOKRJ010000041.1 GCA_948471115.1 uncultured Clostridium sp. | reverse complement strand
TTGATAACCCTAATACAGATTTTATTGCTAAAAATATTCTTTTTGATGTTAATGGATTTCCTAATTTTGATGTTTACAATAAAGATAAATTTTATTCACATATAAAATTGTCTGTACCTGGAGAGCATAATGTATTAAACGCATTAGCTTGTATTTCAATGTGTTCTTATTATAATATTAATTCTGAAATAATATCATCCGCTTTGTTGGAGTTTACAGGTGCTAATAGAAGAATGGAATTTAAGGGAAAATTTAATAATAATGTTTCTGTCTTTGACGATTATGCACATCACCCTACTGAAATAAATGCTACTGCTTTAGCTCTTAAAAATAAGAAATTTAATAAGTCTTGGGCTGTTTTTCAGCCTCATACTTATAGTAGAACTAAAAATCTTTTAGATGATTTTGCAAAAGTTTTATTGAATTTTGACAATGTTATTATTACTGATATTTATGCTGCTCGTGAAAAAAATACTTATGGTGTTTCTTCTAAAGATTTGGCTAATAAATTACTTTCTTTTGGGGGAAATGTTAAATATATTTCTGATTTTAGTGATATTGTTAATTATTTAAAGAAAAATGTTAATGATAATGACATTGTTTTAACTATTGGTGCAGGTACAGTTACAGATATTGGTAGTTTACTAATCAAATAAATTTGAAAAATTATTTGATTAAAATTGAGTATAAAAAATGATAAAAATCCATTTATAGTGAATCTCAAGCATGATAAGAGAGCACTGTAAATGGATTTATTACATTTTATACGAAATTGAATTTTTAATTGTGAAAATTTATTATTTATACTTTACATATCATTCATTTGCTTTACCATTATGTCAGAAAAGACTGCATATCCTTGAGTAGGATTTTGCACTAAGACATGTGTTAATGCTCCTATTAATTTCCCATTTTGTATAATTGGACTTCCACTCATTCCTTGTATTATTCCTCCTGTTTTTTCTAATAGTTCTGAATCTGTTACTTTTAATAACATACTTTTATTATTTGAATTATTGTTTAAATATACTTTTTGTATCTCGACAGTGTACTCTTTTACTTGCCCATTATCTAATGCACACATTAGAGTTGCTTCTCCTTGTTTAATTTCATTTCTTAATGCTATTTTAACTGGTTCTGATGTATTTACGCTTTTTAATTCTCCTGCATTATATAATTTTCCATAAACTCCATAGTAAGTATTTTTCGAAATCGTACCTATTTCTTTCTGTCCTTCTACTATTCCTTGTATTCTTCCTGTTTTTCCATTTTCTCCTTTTATGATTGACACTACACTTGTGTTTGTTACTTTTCCATCTGATATATCTATTAATTCTTCTGTATCTACATCTAATATTCCATGTCCTAACATAGCAACTCTTCCTGTCTTTTTATCATAAAATGTAGCAGTACCTACTCCTGCAGCTGTATCTCTAACCCATAATCCTACTTTGTAATTATTTTTATCTGTTTCTACAGGTTTTATATTGGTCTCTAAAGTTTTATTATTATGAATATAAGTAATCTTTATTTCCTGACCTTTTGAGGCATTTATACATTCTGTCATATCTTCTGTTGATACTATATATTCATCGTTTATTTTAGTTATTGTGTCTCCTTCTTTTATCCCTGTATTTTCATATGGTCTATATACTTGATTGTTTTCTCCGTAAATCTCAGACATTCCTACTACTAGTACACCATTTGTATATAATTTCATCCCTATTAGTCCACCTAATGGCACTACTTCCATATCATCTATTACATTTACAGATACCTCTTTTACTTTAATTCCAAATAGATTTATACCTACATTTATAATTTCCTCTTTTTTTGCATAGCTTTCACTAGATGCTTGAATTATTTCTCCGTCTTGAGTAGTATTAATGTCTGTATTAGATACTTCTAGTGTTTTAACGCTCATTCCAAATATTGTATTTATATTTAGTTCTTCTTCTTTAAATAGTATTATACTATCTGGAATATTTGTTATATCACTTACATATATTAAAGCAATTAATAAAATACTAATTATTGCTGAAATTAAAATTTTCTTTTTTATTTTCATATGGATACCTCTTTTATAGCATAACCATATGTCTTTAATTTTAAACATTTTTTAATTTTCATTATTAAATTTTGTATTGATTTCTTTGAGTAATATATTTTAAGAGTTTTCTGTTCAATAATTTACAATTTGAATTTTATTTTCTGTTTTTTAATAAAATAAATAATTATTATAATTATAATAATAGATAATATTCCTATACCTATAATCCCAAAAATATTAATATTCTTATTGTTCATAACTTCATTTATTTTTATATTGCTTTTATTCTTTTTCTCTTCTTCTAATATTGCTGATAATCTCTCTGCTTGATATTGTTTTTCTTGCTCATATTGTATTTGTTCGTTTTCATTTCTCCTATAAACATTTAGTTCATATTTTTTATTTGTTATCCCATCCTCTGCTATAACATTTATTTGAATATAATTATTTCCAACTTTCATTTCATTATTTCCTGCTATCATTACTTTTGCCTTTTGGCTTTGTGGTATAGCTAAAATTTCTATTTTTGCTATTTTATTAGGTATTTCTACCTTATAATCTGTTATATTATAGTTAAACTCTGGGGTAAGTACAGTTTCTCTTACTGCTAGAGTTTCTAAATTGGCATTTGCAATTTCTACATTTGTAGTTTTTGTTACATTTATTTTATATGTTTCTTCTTTTGTTTTATCTTGTGAAATAACATGTATTTCAATTAAATTTTTTCCTATTTTTAAATTTTGATTTCCTGTTATATTGACTGTAGCATTAGGATTTTCAGGAATAGCTGTTACTTCTAAGTTATCTATTTTAGTATCTGTTACAAAATAGTACTCTTTTTGGTCTTTTTGAAATTCTGGACTAATCCCTTCATGATTTAGTCTTAAAACACTTAAACTCGCTGAGTCACTTGATCCAACCCTGTTCTTTTTTTCTGCTATTTCGGTTGTATTATTTTCATTTTTCTTAACTTCTAATTCTATATTTGTATTATCTATTTCTAATTTTTTACCTTCTTCATTGTAAAACTCTCCTAAAACTGCAATGTTAGCATTTTCCTCTTTTAAAACTTTAAATTGAAATTGCTCTGTTTCTATATCTTGCTGATTTTTTCCTGTATTACTTACCCAAGTATATATAATTCTATTATTAGAATTATTTGAGTTTTCTGGACCTTTTATATATTCTAATATTGATGAATCCCAATATATCTCTAATGTAAAAGCGGCAATTTGTGCATCTGTAATTTCCATTTTTATGTTTATTTCATCATCTATCTGCATCTCTTTTTTGTCAGATATTATATTCATTTGAGTTTCTGCATAGCATTTTTTAGTTATTAGTAAATTTAATAATATTATTATAAACATTATTGTTATGTTTTTTATATTTTTCATATTTACCTCCATTTTTAAGCTGTTATAGTGGGTAAACTTAAATGTTTTACCCACTATATTTCTTAATATAGTCACTAATTTTCTATTGCTCTATTGTTTTTAAAGTTAATATATGTCTTTGTATTATTAATAAATCTAATGAAGAAGGATTTTGCCCATTTCTATTTATATTTCCAGCTTTTAGGAATACTTCATTTAATCTTTGTATTTCAAGTATATGTCTTTGAAGAACTAATAAGTCCAAACTATTTATTTTTCCATCTCCGTTTACGTCTCCATAAATTATTATATAATATTCCATTTTTATATCATTGTTTTCATCTACTAGTCTAATTTTGCTTCCTGTTCCTACCTTTTGCCTTTCTTTTAATTCATTTCCTTTATAGTCATATATTTTAATATTGTATAAAGTTTGTATTTTCTCTTTTATATTTTCTACATCTAGTTTCTCAATGTCCCATCCTGATATCTCATTTTGCATTACCTTCAAACTTTCATCAAATTTTATTTCTCCTTGACTTAGTTTTTTGACTACTATTATATCTATTTCTTTTTTAAAACCACCATCTTCTGTTGTAACAGTAATTTTTGTATTCCCTTCTTTTATTGCTGTTATATTTCCATTAGTATCTATTTGGGCAATTTGCTCATCTTTAGATGAATATATTACATTTTTGTTGTCTGCATCCACTGGAGTTACAATTGGTTTTATATTATATCTATCACCTACTTGCATAACTATATTCTGATTTGTTAATTCTATACCTGTTACAGGTGTAAATACTTTTATTTGGATTTCTCCTTTTACATTATTTTCTTTTGCTTTTACAGTAATTGTTGTTATTCCAGATTTTATTCCCATTATATTTCCTATACTATCTACTGTTGCCACTCTCGGATTACTTGAAATATATTCTACTTCATGGTCTTTTGCTTCATCTTGTAGTATTTCTACTTTTAATTTTATTGTTTCTCCCTTTTCTAACTGTGTTTTATCTGATGAAACATTTATTGCTTCTATTTGTCTATTTGGTACCTCTTTTAAATAGCTTTGGAATACATATCCTATCATTCCATTAGGAAGAACTACTCTATCCCATAGTTCTCCGTGATTGTCTTCCTTTTGCAATTCTTGTCATTATTACATTTCTATCTATTTTTGTTAATAACTCATATGAAGTTGATGGTCCTGAACGAACATTTAGAGCATCTGTTACATCTGCATATACTTTCGTATTGTCTGAAATATAGTCACTTTCCAAAATATTTGGATTTTGTGTCCACATATTTGGCATATTATTATAAACTGGTATGATAAAAGTCATACTATTTCCTAATATACCTGTTTTGCTATAACCATTATAAATAGACATAGATTCACTATATGGTGCTAATACATTTGTCATATACTGATGCCAAAACAAATCACCTCCTGTATTACTTGTAACATGAAATTTTTGTAAGTATAATGTATCTTGTCCGACATTAATATAACTTGAACCTATGAATTTTCCTCCACCAGTAATGGCTCTTTCTTTCGTGTTCCATGGAATTAAATATTTGCTTTTGGTAGTTTCACTTGCACCATTTCCATCTCTTGCATATTTTAGTCCATTTTTTATGGCTCCCATTGGCTCAGATGAGCTTGTTGCTCCTATATTATAAAAGTTATATAAACCTTCAAATCCTTCTACTCTTCCACTAATGGAACTGTGTGATAAAAAAGGTCCTACTTCTTGTTTTATTCTCGATGCTAAGTGGTATGTGCTTACTGTAGAGGTTCTTCCTGCTGATAATATAAGGTCTGAATATTTACTATTCATTGTTATAATATTCCCTGAACTTGTTAAATAGTCTACTATTCTATTATGAAATTCCGTTCCATATAATATTTTTTCAATTCCTTCTATATTGTTTGTCTTTTCATCATAAGAAAGTGCCTCAAATTGAAAAATTCGTATTTCATTTAAAAAGTTTCTGGGATCCATTGTATATTCTAAAGATCTTCTAGAAGCATCCACCCAGCCACTATCAACCTCAACATTATATTGCCCTGGTGTGGTATTTTTCCATCTATCTGAATATGACTTTGGTACTAGGTTTTTTCCAAATATATTCTCGTTATCTATAACATAATTCCAATCTAGGTTTGTATATAAAGATACAAATCTCCAGTTTGGATGTTTTTTTTGTAACTCTTGTAAGTATGGTTTATAACTATCTGGAAAACTTTCTATTCCTTCTTTTTTATCTGCACAATACGATTTTTTTAAGAAAACACTTAAAAATAAAATTGATATTATCATAAAAAATATTTTTATATATTTCATATTACACCTTTACTCTTTTTTATATCATCTAATTATTTGCAATAGCTTGTACTATAAGCCTGCTCTTAGAATAATTAACACATGTAATTAAGGTAACTATTTTATTGCCATTAGTTTCTTGTCCTATTGGCGATATATTTTGAGGTTTTACTCTGTATATATTATATATAGTATAGCCAATCTTTCCATTATTATTATCTGTTAAATAAAGCTCATCCCCTTTTTCTAATTCAATTAAGTGATTAAACATATTCTCCCTTTTAGTATTATGACCAGCTATACAGAAATTTCCTATTTCATTAGGCTCTGGTCCAAAAAATTTTGAACTACATACCTTCATTCCTTCAGTGGTATAATTTTTTAAAACATTGGTTTCTAATTTTATTTTTGGTATTTCTAATTTAGCTATTACCTCATAGTCTAAATATGTTTGTGGAACAAGCTCTTGTTCTATCTTTACTGGAATAACAGGATTTATTTGAACTTCCTTTGTTACATTTTCTATTATAATTTGTGGATTTTCTTCTTCTATTAATTCAATTTGTTTTTCTTTATAAAAACCAAATCCTGCATATATAACAATACAAAAAATAATTCCTAAAATAGCAATTCTTAATTTGGACTTTATCTTGTCTTTTTTTATTTTTAATCTTGTTTTTTCCATAGTGATTTCTTTCCTTTCTAAGGTATATACATTGAGCAAATAATAAAAATCTTTAATTTTTCTAATTTGTTCTTGCACAATTCACAGTTTTCAGCTGTAAGGAGAAAATCTGGGAGGGCTAACAATTATAGCCTTTATATAATAGAAAGTAATACTTTCATATTGTATAAAAGAGCAGGCACAAAGCCTGCCTCTAAATCTAGTTATTTTTCTTATTTTTTAATGCAACATATGCTATTGTTAGTATTGCTATTAGTGATAATATGCTTAGATATTTTGTGTTACCAGTTTTAGGTAATACAGTTGGTGTTTGTGTTGGTTTATTATTTTCAGTAATTGATGGTGCTTGTTCACTACTTAATGGTGGCTGTTGTTCACCACTTTCTGGCTGTAATTGATCATTATTAACTGGTGGAACTACTCCTGTTGTTTGTTCTTTTACTGCAATTGTAAAAGTTTTACTTTCAATTACTGAATCTGCGTTCTCTCTATCTATTAATTTTAATGTAATAGTATAGTCTCCCTTACCACTAAATACACCTCTTGTAGCAATTTTTTTAATTATATCTTTTCCACCTATGGCATCACCGTCTGCACTTCCCCATCCACTTTGAATAATATCATGCTCTAAATTTTGACTATCTTTTGAGAGTAATTTTACATTTTCACCTGTAGGAGTTGTAGCTTCTGCTAATATCCTGGTGTGTTCATAATTTTTCCCCATTGTACTCGAAATAACTATTTCCATTTCTTTGTCTTCGTTTGGTATTATATCTCCTGTATAATTAAGGGCTATATTGTAATCTACATATACTGGTTCAACTACTAAGTTTTTGATAATAGGAACTGTAATATCATCAATTGGGTTTGCATCTGGAGTTCCTAATCCTGTTAATGTAATACTTAAATCAGTTGGGTTTGTAGTTATTATTCCTTCTTTTGCTTTGAAAGTAATACTCATAGTGTTACGTGGTGCTGTATCTACACCAGCATTATAATAGTATACAACTATAACTTTAGATCCTGTATTATTTGCAGTACCTCCTTCTGCAGATATATATTCTAATAAATTTTCATCATAATCTATATTTACTGTATATGCACCTAAATCTTGCCCAAATTCAATATTTAATGTTACTGTTTCTCCTGGATGCACTATTGTTTTATCTGTTGTTATGTTTAAATTGTTTAGAGTTGCTGCATATACTTTTGCTGTGAATGTTAGTAAAAATAAAATAAGGAAAATCGTAATAATATTTGTTAATTTTTTCATGAAATATTGCCTCCTTTCTTAGTTTTATATAAAATATTATTTCAAATTTCCTTATTTTTATTTTTGAAAGTTTTTGCACTCTGGGAATTTTTTTCTAAATTTTAAAAAATATTTGTTTAAAAATTAGAAAAAGTAATTTTGTCACGCAAGCAATTAGTCCATGTATACTAAAAAAAAAGACACTATATGTCTTTTTTTATTTTATTGTCCATCTACCATTACTACTCCTGAATGCTTAGATGTTATTGTATTGGCACTGTTTCCTGTTATTTTATAGAAAAAATTTTTTAGAACTTCTGCTATAGTTTGATTACTATTTATTACTCCTGCTGAAAACATATCTCCTTGTTTTAAATACACCGTCCCTGTTTCATCAAGTTCCTCCTCAATTTGTGTTGTATAAATCGAGTAATATGTATTTTCTCCTATTACTTGACTATTAGCATTTGCTGTCTTTTTACTTGGATTTTCATCTAAACGTCTTAATTCTAAATCTACTGTGTATGTATTACCTGTAGATGTAATTGTTTCTATGAAGTCATTGTAATTATCTTGTGTTATTTTCCCAGTTTCTCTTACACCATCTACAAAATCTACTGTAGCTGTTTGTACTGCTATTTGTGATATATCATCTGTTCTATCTGCTAATGTTATCATTGGAAATACAAATAATAGCAATGCTGCTAAAATTATTGTTACTATAGTTATTAAAGAATCTCCCATTTTAATTTCCTCCTTATATATACATTAGAACAATGGTTAATTAATTTTTTACATATATTATTTCTCTTTTCTTGGTATAACGAATTGTTCCAAATACTAATAATCCAGTTTCATTATTATTGTCGTCCTTAATGTATTCATTTCTATCTATCTGTACTATAGATTCTGTAAATGTATCATTTGTATATTTTCCTAATAATCCACCATTTTTATATAATGCTTCATGTTTTCCTGCTATATAATTTTCATCATCTTCATTTAGTCCTGGGTTTCTTAAACTAAAGTTTGTGTTTCCTCCATAAAGATCACAATTTATTCTTTGTGTCACATTATTATTTTGATATGTATTTGCACTTAGCCAAGATGTATATACAAGTTCTTCTTTAGGATTCGTCGCTCCTGTTTTATATATCTTCTTAACTACTCCATCTAAAGAACTCTCATTTAAATAAGGCATAAATACTCCATTTGATTCTATATTATTTACTTTTTCTATTATATTTTCATTTATATATTTACATATTTGATCTTTTATAGCATTGCTTTTTAATTGCTCTGCATATGATGCGCTATGATATCTGTCATTCCAAAAACAACTAGACACTTGTGATTCAGTGTCTAAGTCGAATCTAGCTACAATTTCACCAGAGTCTATTATTGTAACTCCATATCCTTCTTGAGCATATCTATATATTGTTGGTATCATATCTTGAAATTTTACTTGCCTATTAGCTCCATTACTTGTATCTGCATTATAATTAATATATGTAGTTTTATCTATTGCAGTAAATATCATATCTGAAGTGTCTTTAGCAATGGAAGTCATTCGGAAAAATACACTTAAAGCTAATGAAAATACAAATACTGCAAAAAACATTTTTAAAGCTTCAGCTGCATTCTCCATTTAACTCCCTCCTTTTAAATAAGTACAAATATTATTCTTATTATTGTCTTACAATAGATATTGCACTAACATACCCTTCTGAATCTTTTTCTGTTACTGTTACTTTATATTTTGCAGAGCTAACTATATCTGCTGCTTGACTAGTAATTTGAGTACTATCATCACCTAAGTCTTGTGATGCTCCCCCTGCCTCAAGTGTTATTGTAACACTTATAGTATGTCCACTAGCATTTGTAGAATTACTTGTAGAAATTGTCTCTAGTAAAGTTTTTATCGCAGAACCTTTTTGGGTACCTTGATAATTATTAAATGTAGAGTTAAATGCTTGAACAGCTTGTTGTTTTGTTGTGTCTGATGATGAATCAACAACATCTGTTGCTGAACTTACAATCATCATTCCTACACTAATTAATACTATACAAATTAAAATAGCTCCTGCTATCAATAAAGCTTTTGACGCATTTTCCATTTTTCTTCCTCCTTTGATATACATTTTAGTTTTATATTTATACTTTATTTTACATAAAGCAACATTAAAACCTTTTTTATTTAATATAATTATCGCACAATTTAAATTTAAAGTCAATAGAAATTTTTGGCTTTTAACCTATGAGTTCAAACACTAATTTGCTAACTCTTCCATATGAATTATAGTTTATGTCAACACATTTGAATTCTAATACATTAAAGTTTTTTACAAATCTTTCTGTTCCTAAAGAATTTATTGTCTCCATTTCATAAGCTATAATATTATTTTCATCTTCTGAACTTAACATTCTAATTTCAATTTTCATACAGTATTTATCATCATCTATATAATTTCCATTTTCATCTTTATCAATATTATATTTTTCATTATTATTAGTTGCATAATTTATTAATGAACCAATGTTTGTGCCATATATACTTTTATCTCTGTATTGTTCATATTCTAAATTAAATTTATTTACTTCATTTCTTTCATTTCTATATTGTGTTATTAGTAACATTATTGGAGCCATTGCAATAATTACCAAAATAATAATTATAATAATTCCTTTTTTCATTATTAATATTATTCCTTTCTGTGTTTTACTTTAGTCATCTTTGAAACCTTTTATTTTTATCGTAATCTCGTTTACTCGACCAGATGATGGATTTACTTCTACACCACATGAAAATTTATACTCTTTTTCTCCAGCATTACTAGGTTCACCCCTTAGTTTATAATCGTCTAAAAAAGTAGTTCTATCAAATTTGCTAGCAACTTGCGTTTGTGTAGAATATATAGCTCCTCCGCTTTCATCTAATATATTTAACCTAATTTTTTCACTATCAATAACTGTTGTTTGATTCCAATTTATTACTTGCTCAGTCAATGTTACTACATCTTCAGAGTAAATTGCTCCTTGAGTACCAGTTGCATATTTATTATACTGTGTATTAAATGTTACTATTTTTTGTTGTACAATTCTTTCTTGAAAGCTTTCAGCAAATTCATATGCTTTCTGAAATGCATAAGCAAATATACTTAATATTATTAAACCAATTAATGTTTCTCCAGCTATTAATAAAGCTTTTGATGCATTTTCCATTAAATTTTATCCTCCATATGATGATCCTTTAATTTGTTCAAATTTAAGACTCTTTATTCTTCCAAATTCGTCATATTCTACTTTTGAACATTTAAAGGTCTTTCTTTTAAAATCTGCTATTCCTGAATATTTTATTGTGTATTTAAGTACAGTACCATTTTGAGCTGTATCTATAACTTCTTTTTTTTCTTCTAAGTCATTACTTGATTCTAAAAATGCCTTTATTTCTTCTAAATGATTTTTTAAACTATATTCACCAGGAGTAAATTCAAAATTTAATCCTCCATATTGTGCATTTTTACTTGTATTTGCTTTACTAACTTCATATCTATTTGTTCTAGTATTTAATGTATGTACATATACTGTATCTTGTATTGAGTCAAATTTTAATTTAAAAGATACATTTACATAAAGTTGGTCATCATGACTATTTTGAACATTATTTAGTTTATTATTACTTAATGCTAAATTTAAAATAGATATTACATCTGTACCATACATAGCACTTTTATTATAAGCTAAATATTGCTGATTATATTCTTGTATTTCTTTTAAAAGTTGTTCATTTTTGTCTGCCTCTGCTAAATGTGTTATATTCGTATAGCCATAGATAAATATGGAAATTACTATTACAGCAAGAAGCATTCCTCCTGCAATTAGTAATCCTTTTGCTGCATTTTCCATACATCTCCCTCCTTTTTTTGTGGACACCCAAAGGGTGCCCATACCTATTGTATATCTTTAGATTAGCTAAGAATTGTTCTTTAGATAGGTAAACTAGATAGAAATCAATGAAGCGTACTCTTCGTAAGTTGATTTGATTTTTATCGACGTTTAGCAACACTAGAGGGCAATTATTCGTTAATCTTATACCATAGATTGCATAGCAGACATAGATGATCCCATATTCATAAGACCTAATATAACTAATGGAGCTATTAAATATGCTACAAATAGTACTATCATTGGTGCAAATCCAAATACTTTACCTATCATTCCCTTTTTACTTATTAATTGCTCATTAGATTCTTTTCTTTTTTCTTTATAGTATTCTCTTTCTGTTTCTAATTCATCAAAAGCCTCTTTTATAGGAATCTTTTCAACTGCTGCTTGTAAGCTTTCTACTATACCTACAAATTTAGGATATGTAGCATCTTCTTTCAGTTCTTCTAATGCTTCCCACGCACCACTCTCATAATTGTTAACACATTTTGAAATCGGAACTCTAAATATATTAGAATACCTTTCTATCCATTCTAGTATCATTTCAACATTTACTCTTTCAATTTTCATAAGCATAAGAATAATTGTTTGGAATTGCATTACTTCATCTTCCATTTCTATTTCTCTCATTTTCTTTTGGAATATCAATAATAAATTTGGAAACATATATGCTATTGAACAAAGTCCCATTGATATTAATATTTCATACCATTGAATTTGACTTTCTGCATTAATTGTTTTTAATTTTTTATATACTCTATCTGTTGCTTTATCTAGTGTGTCTTCATCGGCATCTGCATAATAACTTGTTAAAGATAATTCAGCTCTTATTCTTTCTTTTTTTATATTATTATTACCTTTTAATTTATTTAATATTGCATTGTCTACTTCACGAATTTTTTCTCCTTTCTTTTTGTCAGAATTAGACATCATCATAGAAGTACTTCCATCTTCCATCAATACTTCTTCATAAACCCAATCAATTGCTATATTGTGTACATAATTGAATATAAATATTGATATTATAAATGTCGATATTGCCATTACAATTTTATTAACATACATCCATTCAATTTTTTGTGGTGATGCTGAATCTTTTAATAATTTTGTAATTTTCATATGTTCTTTTGTTTTCTTCTTTGGCATAAATGCGTTTACTATCGTCTTAACTATTGGTATTTTATATAGTTTTTCTTGCCATGGATTTTCATTATCCATTTCCATTACATTATTCTTTGTTGTATCTTTTACTTTTCTAATCATAACATAGCTGATTATAGTTAAAATCATAACTACTAACTCTGCCACTGTTCCAAGCTTTCCACTATAAAACCCTTCTACAAATGTAAAGTTTGATATAGCCCAAGTTTTCAATGGTTCTAATAGTAGAATAGCAGCTAATGCTATAACTGATAAACTTTGAAATACATAGTCTAACTTATCTCTTTTTAATATTTCTAGTTGCATTTCTTGTGTAATATTATTTAGATTTCTTAAATATAATGATGAACCAGAGTCTGTTTTTCTATCTCCAAATTCTTTTGTTAAATATGATAGCCCAGCAAATTCTTTTAAATAGCTATTTGGTGCAATATCATAATATTTTTCTAGTTCTGTTTCAGGATCATCTGCAATTAATATTTCATATATTTTTTCAGTTTGTAAAGCTACTTCTTGCTCATTTGTTTGTGCTACTTGATATATAGCTTCTTCCACCATACTTGATTCATGATATGCATGCCTAATTTCTGCAAAAAGTTCGATTTGTTGTTTTAATAATTTATTATCTAGTTTATTCACATTTCCTTCAACTAAAGATTCGACTATAAATATTTCGAATAATAGTAATGTTACCATTAATAGTGTATTACTTGATGAAATAGCAATTATAAGAATTGTTAAAGGTATTACCCAAATAAGTGCCTTTGTTAAAGATGAGGATGCTTGTCTTCTTGTTTGATATTCGTCTTGAATATTTATTATCTCTAGCCTTCTTCTTATTTTCAAGAGATATCTTTTTAATCCAGGAATTTTTAGGTATATTGTATATAATTTCATATATAACACATCTAGTGAAAATTTATTTGTTTCTGTTCCTTCTTTTAATTGCTTTACCAACTTTTTATCATTTTTATCTAATTTTTTCATTATTGAAATGTATGCCAAAACTATAAATCCAAATACGGATACAGATACAATTATTATAAATTTTAGAGTATTTGTTGACATCTTTAATTAGGCCCTCCTCTCTTAAGTTTTATTTATTTGTTTTTGCTTTTTTTGTTCCATTTCCCCAGTTTTTCTCTATAAATGCATCAAATTCTTCTATATCATTTTCGTCCATGTTGATTCTCATTTCTTGAATATTTCTATCAGAAATTTTATTTGTCAATACATAACCATCTCCCCTAAATTCCATTATATTAACATAGTCATATGTTTGCCTATCTGTAACATTTTGGAAATAGTTTGTTGCATTATCCATAAATTTTTCTATTTTTCCTTCTAAAGTTTTTTCGTTTCTGTAGTCTCTTGTATATGGATTAGCGTTCTCTATTGGAACACATTCTGTTACTCTTTCTATGTATCTTCTTCCTCTAAAGTCTTTTACTAAGTGAATATCAAAGTTTAATACTTGTATAACTTGTTCTTCTGCTGTTTTTTCATCTTTGAATACTCCTGTTCTTAACATTGAGTTTCTTAGTGCTGTAACTAAGTTTGGAAAAGTTTTAGCATGGTGTGTAAATAATGTAAATTTTGATGCTACTTGGGCTGCTTGTATCATCCAAGATGCTACTGGATCTGTGGCAACCTCTCCTATTATGTTGACAGAACCATCTGTCTTTTTCTGAACATCTAGTCCCTCTTGTCCTGAGACAGTTTCTGTTTCTCTTAATGATAATATGTTTCTTGTTGGATATATTTTCCTTAAATGTAACTCAAATGCAGTTTCTTGAACCCTTATATTTAAAGTTTCATATATATTCTCAATCATTGCCATAAGCATGGTTGTTTTACCACACCCTTGCTCACCTGTAAGTGATATAATTCTTGCCCCTTTTACTAAAAATTTTAATAGATTTATTGCTTCTTCTTTACCATCACATTTAATAATTTGCTCTAATGTTGCACGCTTTACATCGAACTTTCTTACGAAAAATGCCCAGGTCTCAGCCATACTTGGTCTAACAACAACAACACGTGAACCATCTTTCATTTCATTAATTTTATAACCATTTGAGTCTGATAATTGTCCTGGGTTGTTATATTTATATATGTTTTGACATACTCTTTTTAATTCACTTT
>CAOKRJ010000040.1 GCA_948471115.1 uncultured Clostridium sp. | reverse complement strand
GAAATTCCCATTATATGATTTTTAATTTTCATATAGTCTCTTGCATCTATTACTCTGTCTGCATATATATCTCCTAATACTACTACTTCATATTCTGTTCCATTTATAGTGAATTTATCACCTGTTGTTAATGGATAATTAGATTCTAGTGGTCTTAAATCTCCTGCTCTTACTGAATAATTTGTTACTGATAGACTACTTGCTATTTCTGCTATTGTTTTACCAGGTATTGCTACTAAATTTTTTCCTTCTATTTTTGCAATTTTATTTCCTGCTCCATTATTACATGGTGCTAAGTATTTATTTGCTATATACCCTACATTTCCATTTGATAGTTGCACTTTTGCCCATTGTAAGTTATTTGCTGTCCCTGCATTAAATTCTAATACTGTAACTACTTCATTTTTTTTAAGTGTTCCAAGTATACTTGATGATGTTGTTGGTGCTTGTCTTAGTCTTACATCACTTCCTGTTAAATAATATGAGTTTGGAAGTGTTGTGTCTATAGTTGTAGGTAGATTATTTGATGCTGGCATATTATTATAAACTGGTATTATAAAATTTAATGATGAACTTAGTAAATTGTTTTTTGCATATGTATTAAATAAGTTTTTTGCTTGGCTTGATGGGTCTTGAATATTTGTCATATATTGATGTTTAAATAATTGAGAAAGTTCTGTTCCTACAACATCCCATTTATAGAAATATGCTGTATTTTGCCCTGCATTTGTATATGAATTTGCCATTTTTTTAGCACCTTCTATAATTGATATATATTGATTTGTCCATCCATTTGCTTTTGCATATTCTAGTCCATTTGCTATTGCATCTCCTGTGTCATATGCGCCATAGTTGAAAAAGTTATAATAATTATCATATACTGTGCCATTTTTTGCTACATAGTGCCCTGATACTGAAGCACTACCATTTCTTCCTACCTCTTGTATTATTTTTATTGCTATACTATATGGACTCATTTTGCTTTGTTTTGCAGCTTCCATTATTATCCCTGAGTATGTCATTGTACATTCTTTTCCATTTAGATTAAATGTTACTGTTGTATTCATAAATGTTGAAGCTATAATTCCTTTAACCCCTGCTTCTGTTTGTGAATTTGAATTATATGTCATTTCTAAAAATTGGAATATTCCTGATTCATTTAAAAAGTTTCTTGGGTCTGAATAGTATTTTAATATTGATGTTGAAGCACATGCATATCCACTAGCAACTTGTCCACAACTATCTAACCATAAAGCATTTGAGGATTTTATGACTGTATTTCTTAAGTGTAGTGATGTTTCTTCTCTTATGAATTCGTCCCAATTTATTCCTGTATTAAATGCTGTAAATGTCCAGTTTGGATACAGTGATTTTAATTCGTTTAATTTTGCTTGATAACTTGCTGGAAAATTAGATATACCTGTTTTTGTTGTTTGTGTATATGTACTTGCTTTTACACTATGTGGAATATATATTATTTGAATTATTAGTATTACACAGAATATAAGTATTAATATCTTTTTCCTATGTAGTTTCATTTTTATGTTCCTCCTCTTTATTATTTATTGCAGTTTTCCTTAATAATATACATTTAATTTCTTTTTCTTACATAGTATAACATTTCTTGACTTTTTTAGTCAATGAAAATTTCTATTTGTAATGTAAATGTAATATAATTTTAATATTACATGGATACACAAAAGGGCACATGTAATGTGCCCACACAGTTCTTAAATATTTTCTATATTTTGAATAATGTTTTCAACTTCTTTTCTTTCCTGTTCTGTTATTTCTTCATGTTCTTCTTCTTCAAGCCATTTTATTAAATTTAAGTTTTGTACATCTAATAACATTGGATGTTTTGGCATTACTCTAAATGTATAGCCATAGTCTCCTCCTGTTTTTAATGTTATTTCTCCAGTATATAGATTATCTTCTTTTATATCTCTTGTCATTGGTATGATATTTATATCCTCAAATGTTCCATCTGACATTATTTTAGCTGAATACACTTCAACAGATATGCTATCTGGACTTATATTTGGTAAATCTACTTTACAACTTACTTGTATTTTATTTCCAGCATCTATTGTAACGTCTTTTATATTGTTTTTTTGTGCTATTTTTATTTTTCCCCATTCGTTTTTTGCATTTGCTTTCCATTCATTATATCCAATAACATTTTCTAAATCTTTATAATATGTATTATAAAGATTACATAATGGTAAATATAGCTTTTCAGTGTAATCTACAACCATTCTGGCAGTGCTATACATTCCTCCTGTAGATATAATTGAATTTTTCATCATTTGTAGCCATTTGCTTGAAAAATCTTCTTCACATTCTCTATCATAATAAATCGGTATAATTTTATTTTCTAAAGTGTTATATATGCTTTGACAGTCTGCATTGTCTTGAATATCATAAGAATCATATTCCTCATCAGTTCCTATTATCCAACCATTTTCTTTATTATATCCTTCTACCCACCAGCCATCTAATATACTGAAATTTACTACTCCATTTACTGAAGCTTTTTGTCCACTTGTTCCTGACGCTTCCATTGGTCTTCTTGGATTGTTTAGCCAAACGTCTACACCACTTACTAAATATCTTGCCATTTCAATATCATAGTCTTCTAATATAAATATTTTTCCTTTGAATTGTGGCTTCATTGATAGTTCATGTATTTGTCTTATTAAGTCTTGACCTTCTATATCTCTTGGATGTGCTTTTCCTGCAAATATTAATTGTACTGGTTTATCTTGATTATTTAAAATTTGTGTTATTCTTTCTAAGTCTCTAAATATTAATGTTGCTCTTTTATATGTTGCAAATCTTCTTGCAAACCCTATTGTTAATGCATTTGGATTTAGTTTTGATGTTATTTCCATTATTTCATCATATGGAGTTCCATTTCTTCTTAGTCTATTTGTTACATTTTCTTTTACTAATTTTAGTAGTTTTTCTTTTCTTGAAATGTGAGCAGACCATAATTCTGCATTTGGTATATCTTGTATCTTTTTCCATGTTTCTTCTTCATGTATTTTGTCTTGCCAATATGGTATTAAGTACTCATTATATAGTTCTTTTAGCCTTGGCGCTAACCACGAACATGTATGTATACCATTTGTTACATGTGTTATTGGTGATTCGTTTGAGGCAATGTCTGGCCAGCATTCACCAAATAGTTCTCTTGATACTTCTCCATGTAGTTTACTAACTCCATTTTTCTTTCCTGCTATTTTTAGAGCTAATATTCCCATATTGAAACCACTCTCAGTAGGTTGATTTGGTGCTACACCTAGTCTTAAAAATTCCTCTCTTTCTATTCCTAATGATGTCCAGAAATTTTTGAAATATTTGTCTATTAAGTCTATATTAAATATATCGTTTCCTGCTGGTACTGGCGTGTGTGTTGTAAATACAGTTTGTGCTGTTACTATATCTCTTGCTATTTTAAATGCTATTTTTTTGTCTTCTATTAACTCTCTCATTAATTCTAATAGTAAAAATGCCGAATGTCCTTCATTCATATGGTAAACTGTTGGTTTTAGTCCTAGTTCTCTTATTAGCTTTGTTCCTGCCATTCCTAAAACAATTTCTTGTCTTATTCTCATGTCTTGGTCTCCACCATATAGCCTTTTTGTGATTTCTCTTAAATCTTCATCACTGTTTTCTGCAATGTCTGAGTCCATTAAGTATAGTTTTATTCTTCCTACATTTACTTGCCACACTTTTAAGTATAGGGTTCTTCTTTGTATTTTTTCGGAAATTATTAAGTCATTTCCACTTGCATCTTTTGCTGGTATTATTGGAAGATTTTCTAAGTCTATGTCTGTATAAACTGATTCTTGTCTTCCTTCTCTATTTATTACTTGGTGAAAATATCCATTTTTATATAGCAAACCAACTCCTACTAATGGTAGTCCTAAGTCACTTGCTGCTTTTAAGTGGTCTCCTGATAGTATTCCAAGTCCTCCTGAGTATATAGATAAGATTTGGTCTAATCCATATTCTGCCGAAAAGTATGCTATTAAATCGTTTTTATTTTCTGGATATTTTTTACTAAACCAAGTTGTTTTACTATTCATATAATTTTCAAAATTTTCTACAACTTTATCATATTCTTTTAAAAAGTTTACGTCTTTGGCATATTGTTCTAGTTTCTCTTGAGATATTAGTTTCAAAAATTTGACTGGGTTTTTGTTTACTTGTTCCCATAAATCAATATCAATTTCTTTAAGTAGTTTTAATAAGTCTGTGTTCCATGCCCACCAAATGTTATATGCCATGTCCATTAATTTGTTAATTCTTTTTGGTAGTTGTGGGTTAACTGTAATTCTATTAAATATATACATAAAAATATATTCCTCCTTTTGTTTTTTACAAGTCCTTTGTTTTTAATATATTTATTATCTATTAAAACAGTGAAAATGTCAATTGGTTTTTTGTATTTTTTGTTCTTTTTAAATGTGAATAAGGATAGAAACTTTTTTGTTTCCACCCCTATCCTAGCTTTAGTTCTCATAATTACTTGTTCTGTTCTGTAAGAAATTTTTTTAAATCATTTTGGAAGTTTTCGATTGTCCCCCAAAATGAAATAATATTTTCCTTATCTGCTGAATTAATTGGTACATATACTTCTCTTTCCCCTTTTCCTAAATACAATGTGGACGTAGTTCCTCCTATCATGTAATTTACTTGTAAAATATTTTTGTCCTCTGTCTTTAAAATTTTTGGCATTTTCCTTCCTCCTTATTAAAGAGAAAGACCTATACAAGCGCCTTTCTAACTATACATTACTAAAATATTATATACTGTTTTACATAAAATTGCAAGTATTTCTATGTAATTCTATGTTAATTTTCTATCATCTAATTTTTTAAACTCTAACATCTATTTTACTGAAATATGTATATTGTCCGCGCTTGCTTCTAATTCTCTAGATATTATGTTTTGAATTTGTGCAATTTCTTCTTGTGATAAATCCTGTTTTCCAATTATTACACTTATACTTTTATCATTTACAAATATTATGCATTTATCAAATCCTTTTGCTAATAATAAGTTTTCTGATATCATTATTGCGTTTTGCGTTTGGTTTATTTTTGCTATTTCTTGTGTCGTTATTGCCTTTTGTTCTTCTGATACATTTGGATTTTCTATTATTTTTTGATAGTTTTCTATTACTTGTGAATACATATTTGTTCTGTCTAATTTGGCTGATACAAAATATCCATCGTCTTCTTTTGCCTCTTTGTTTTCTTCTTCTTTTTTCTCTTCTTCACTAAATACTTCTTGTGTTTGCTCTTGATTATCACTTACTAATTTTGCATCTCCCAGTTTTGCTATTTCTTCTTGTTGTTCTTCTGTGTTTGGATTTGATGCTACCTCTTCTTGATTTATTATTTCTGAACTTACTTGTTCTGTTTTGTTTTTTCCTATATAGTCTAAATATCCTGCTGTTACTAGCATTAATGCTATGACCAATATGGTTAATTCATTTTTCTTAATTATTTTCATAATTTATCATTCCTTTCTTGTATGTCATTCTTTTTTATAAGTGCACAGTGGTGTCATTTCTCTCTTCGAGCCCAGTTAAATTTGTAAAACGGGTCAAATTTGCTATGCAAATTTTTCACGTTTTGCCAAATTTATCGTAGGTATTCCCTCAAACGGTGCCCCTACAATAATTAATTCTATATATTTATTAATTCATTTCAAAGACCTGAACTTTATATGTCGCTAACCCCGTAATTGCTTCTACTGCTGATATTATATTACTTTTTACGG
The DNA here is from genome assembly GCA_948471115.1 of uncultured Clostridium sp. Taxonomy (GTDB): domain Bacteria; phylum Bacillota; class Clostridia; order TANB77; family CAG-508; genus CAKPSH01. The sequence goes on along the minus strand of CAOKRJ010000040.1, from coordinate 10,209 downwards.
TTGCATTTGAAGCACCTTCTGCAATTACTATCGCTCCTTTTACTACTGGATTTATTACTGTTTGTGTTTCTATTTTTGAACCATCTGAATATACAATTTCTTTTGATGTATCTTTTTCTTCTATAACTCTAGTACCTCCCTCTGAGTCTGTTTCTTGTGTTGTTGATACTTTTGAGTTTTCATTTTGCATTGGTACTATTTCGCTTCCTTTTGAATATGTAAGCATTACATTTACTTTTCCTACTCCTTCCATTTTTGATAATATTTCTTCTAGTTTTGTTTCTATTTCGTCTACTGTTACTTTTTTCTTATCATCTGTATTGTCTGCTAATATTTTATATCCTGAACTTTCTTCTGATTTGTTATCTTTTGTTTTTGTATCATCTTTCCAGATTGTATTTATTGCAATTAATGTTATTATTAATATTATTATAAATACTACAAGACTTTCTATCTTTTTTTTATCTGTTTTTCCTTGATATTTGGATTTTATCATTTGCATTTTTTCTTTTAACATATTTAATACCATTCCTTTCTTGTATACCAACATGTGTTGGAAAAGAATTGTTAAAATTGTGTTTCTACATTTTTATAGATTATCTTATTGAAATTTGCTTGTTGTTTATACCATATTCTTCACTCATAAACATTTTTATCTCACGCTCCTCTTCTTCTGTTAATTCTTTCTTTATTGTTGAGTTAATTTGCTCTCCAATTTTTATTTTATTGACTGCTATTTCATTTTTCTCGTTTTCATTATTATCTTCATTTACATTTCTTGATATATTAAGTTCTATATTTTTGATTCTGCCATATGTTTCGTTATTTTCTTCTAAGTTAACTTCTAATTTTATGTTGCTTACAATATAACCTTTTTCTCTTAATTTATTTTCCATATCTTGTTTTAAATTTAGTTTATATGTTTCTTCAAAGTTATTTGTTTCTATTTTTTCTACACTGCTTTCTAGGTTTTGATATATTTCACTACTTGTTAAATAATTTTCATAGTCTATATTGGCAAAATCTAAATTTTTTCCTCCTATTAATTTTAATCCTGGCGCAATAATTGTATATACAACATATATTCCTATTACTGTTTTTATGTATTTTGTGCTTTTGCTATTAGGAGATAATATCATTTCTAGTATAATTGCAACTACGACACTGACTATTACTTGACGTGCCCATGAACTAATGTATGTAATCATTATATTTCCCCCTTCTTATATGTTTGAAACTTTTATTACTATTGTTACTCCTATTATTAGCATTACAGATATTGAGCATACCATTGCTAGTAATACTTTAAATGTATCTCTCATCTGTTCTATAATATCTATTATTTTTTTATCTGCTATTGGTTGACATACTGCTGATAAAATATGATACAAAACTGTAAGTACTGCTAGTCTAATTATTGGCATTGCACATATTCCTATTATTACAATTACACCAATTATTCCAACTGCATTTTTTAGTACTATTCCACTTCCCAATACCATTTCTGTTGTATCACTTAGAATTTTACCTACTACTGGAATTGCATTTGAGACTACTGCCTTTGTAGTTTTAGTGGTGATTTTATCAACATGTCCTGTTAAACTGCTTTCTAATGATAGTACACTTGTAAATACTGTTAGTACTATTCCTAATATCCATACTACACTAGATTTAAAAGTTTTTGCTATTTTATCTATTTGGACTTTGTCTGATATTTTTGATATTATTCCAAGCGATGTTCCAATTAGTACCATTGGTAGTAAAAAGGCTGAAATGAATTTTCCTATAAATGTTATCATTACTAATAGAATAGTTTGTACTGTGCTTGCTGTTACTAAATTTCCTGTTATCATCATTAATGTTAGTAGTAGAGGAATTAATGAATATGAAAATCCTACTAAGTTTTGAATTGTATCTTTTATACTAGAGATTATTCCTGCAAAATTGGTCATTATTAATGTTACAATTAATATATATTGAACAAAATATGTAATTTGACTTATTCCGCCATTATCTAATCCATCACTTACACTTTTTAAAATACTATGTACTACTATAATTATTATTATGCTGGCAATCATTATAATTTGTTTTTTTATTTCTATTCCTAAAAGATTTACTATTTTTTTTGCAATGCTTGCCTCATCTATATCTCCTGTAACCGCAGAGTTTAATACATCGGAAAAATCTATGTCTTTAAATACATTGTCTGTGTATTTTTGTGCTTCCGTTATAAATGATGATATGTCTAACATCTCTTCTGCTGATTGTATTATTTCTTCACTTGCTAAAGATGTAGTTGGTATTATAAATATTAAAATTATCATTAATAATATAATTCTTTTTATTTTCATTCGTTTCTCCTTTAGGGTAAAACATGTACAATCGTTTCCAATAATGCTGATATTATAGGTATTGACATTGATATTATTATTACTTTTCCTCCTAAATCTACTTTCGATGCAATAGCACTTTCCCCTGAGTCTTTACATATACTTACTGCAAATTCTGTTAAAAATGCGATACCTGTAATTTTTATCAGAACTGTTAAAAATCCATTTGTATCACTAACTTTGTTTGATAATTCTGTTAATAATTCTATTATTCCACTTAATCTTGTCATAACAAGTCCTAAAATTATAACTCCAGCACAAATTGATACATATATTGTGAATTCTGGTTTATATTGTTTTAAAATAATAACTATTATTACTGCAATTAAACCAATTCCAATAATTTTAATAATATCCATATTTATATATCATTCCTTTTTTTGATGAACCAGTTTAGTATTTCCTACGAAGGACGGGCGATTGATAATCGCCCCTACATTACCCAAGCGATTTCTTCGAAGAATAATATCAGTTATAGATTGAATAATGTCCTAACGGTATCAAACAATGTACTAATCTCTTTAATTACTAAACTTAATACTATAACTAGTCCTGCTAAAGTGGTCATCATTGCTTGGTCTTCTCTACCAGCTCTAACCAATACTTGATGTAATACAGCAACTAAAATTCCGATTGCAGCAATCTTAAATAATAAATTAATATCCATGTCTATATCCTCCATTTTCAATAGTTATATTAGAATTATAACTAGTCCAACTCCAGTTAGCATTCCCAAAGTCTTGTACAATTTTTTGTTTTTATTCTCCTCTGTTTGTGCTTGTTTTATTTGTGTTTCTAAAAAGTCTAATGTAAGTTTTACTTTCCCAAGTTGTCCTTGTAAGTCAGTTTGTCCTAATATTTTTCCGAAAGTCTTTTATTATGTCTAAATCTTCTTTAAGTAAATTTGTTTGTGATATGTCTACTGAGTGTTCCCATGCGTCTTTTGCCGATGTTTCTTTCATTTTTACTGCTGCTATTTTAAAAATGCTTCCGATTTCTCTTTTTATATTATTGGAAATTTCTATAAAAATATCTGCTATTGGCTCATATGTATATTCTATCTTAGCTTCAAAAAAATTCAGGGCTTTTTTCATCTCACATAATTGTATAGTTCTATTTTTATATTTATTAGATATCATTATTCCTACTAGTGTGGAGCCACCAAATATTGAGCATAATATAATACTTTTTATAAATAACATACTCAATTTCCCCTTTCTAAATATATATATTCATTGCTTGTACTTTTTAGAACTATCTTTTTCTAGTTTGTCTAAATGATATATATCTTTTATTCTTCCTTTATTTGATTTATCAAGGAAAATTATTATTTCAAATATATTTAATTCTATTATTTTTCTTAAATATAAATTCATATTTATATCTTCTAAAGTTTCACCATGTGCTGTAAAAATTCCCTTTACTCCACATGATGTAGCATAATTAATTGCATTTACATCTTCTATGTTTCCTATCTCATCTGCAACTATTATTTGTGGTGCCATAGATCTTATTAACATTTCCATCCCTACCCATTTTGGTACATTGTCTAAAATATCGGTTCTTATTCCTATATCATTTTGCGGAATTCCTTTATACATTGCTGCGATTTCTCCTCTTTCGTCTGCTACTCCTATTGTTTTACCTTTAAAATTTATGTATTCTATTCCTGTACTTAGTTGCCTTATTAAGTCTCTTAAAATTGTAGTTTTCCCTGCTCCTGGAGGTGAGACTATTAAAGTAGTATATATATTGTCATTTTCTATATCAATAATATGTTTAATGACTTCATTCGCTGCTCCAATTTTTTGTTTTGATATTCTAAAGTTTAAACTATATATGTGTGAAATATTTATTACTTTATCATTTTCTATTACACAGTTTCCTGTAATTCCTACTCTATGCCCACCTTTTATTGTTATATATCCATGATTTATTTCATTCTGATATGCATAAATAGAATTTTCACATACAAATTGTAATATTTCTTTTGTGTCTTCATTTGTAACTTTATGGTCTATTATTTCTTCTTTATTATTAAATTTTAAAATTATCGGACAGTTTACTCTTATTCTTATTTCTTCTAAATTATTATAGTTTTGTACTATTTTATTGTTTATTTTTTCTCTTATCCTTATTGGAAAATATTGTAAAACTTCCATTTTATCTCCTTGTTAAATTAAAAATAAAAAACCAACATATACATATTAATATGTATATGTTGGTTTTTTATTTTTAGAACTCCCAATTTGGAACATATTCTTCTTCATGTTCTCCTAATTCTTGAATATATCCATTTTCTAAGTTTAATTTATATAAATAATTTTCCATTTCTTTATATTCTTCTTTTGTTAATTTTCTGTTTAAATCGCTTTGCATTGCATTATATGTTGGAAAATATTGTGCCATTACACTTACATAAACATTATTTCCTAGATTGTTTTTTATCCACTTTATAATTCTTTTCGAGTTTTCAATATGATTTGGAAGTACCAAATGTCTTATTATAACTCCTTTTTTTATAATTCCTTTTTCGTCTATCTCTGGACTTCCTACTTGTTTATACATTTCTTTTATAGCTTTTGTTACTATTTCAAAATAATTTTTTACTTTTGAGTATTTTTCTCCTAGTTCATTATAATAATATTTTAAATCTGGTAAGTAAATGTCAATATATCCTTCTAATTTTTTTATGGTTTCTAAGTTTTCATATCCATTTGAGTTATATATTATTGGTATGTTTAATCCCCTTTCCCTTGCAATTTCTATTGCTTTTATTATTTGATAAGCATAGATTGTAGGAGATACTAAGTTTATATTATTTGCTCCATTTTTTTGCTGTTTTATAAATATATTTGCTAATTCTTCAATTGTTATTTCTTTTCCCCTTCCATTTTGACTTATTTCATAGTTTTGACAAAATATACAGTTTAAATTGCAGTTAGAAAAAAATACTGTTCCTGAGCCATTTCCTCCACTAATACATGGTTCTTCAAATTTATGTAATGAATATAATGCAATTTTAATTTTGTCTGTCCCCTTACATCTTCCTATTGTTTCTTTTCTGTTGATATTACATTTATGTGGACATGTATTACAATTTTCTAGTTCTTTTAACATTTCTAGTATATTTTCCTTTCTTATTTTTTTTAATGCCAAAAGCCTTCCTGCTTGTTCGTTAGATTAATGCTAAATCACATTCTTAGATTTTACCTAAGTATGCACAGATACCTGATACAATAACTATACCATCTTTAACATAAAATTGCAAATGAACAAATTTTAAATTATGATTTTTTAATTCCCATAATTTTCCAATTTTTTATCGTAAAATATTTACTTGTACAAAAAATACTTGTATAATTAATATTATAAAATAATTAAAAAGGAAGAATAAAAATGAAAATTAGTGAATTAGAAAATGAACCAGAAATTGAATATATAAATTCTGAAGCAAATGTTATTATGCATAGAGATTTTGCTTTACAAAAATTAAATTTATTATTAGATAAATACATATCAAATCCTGAAACTATTGATAAAGCTGATAAATTATCATATTGGCTTGAAGATTATTGTAGATTATTGGATTTTGAGGATAACTTTAGACCTAATTTACTTAAATCATATTCAAGAGGCGATATATTAAAAGTTAATCTAGGATATAATATTGGTAACGAAGAAGGAGGTTTACATTACTGTGTTGTTATTGATAAGAAAAATTCAATGTATTCTGGAGTAATAACAGTAGTTCCTTTAACATCGGATAAAGGTAAAGAAACTCATTTTTCAGAAGTTAATATTGGAAATGAAATATACTCTAGTTTTCAAGAAAAATATAATTCTCTTATGTTAGAGTTATCACACAAAATAAACACTTTTGATGTTGAAGGTAAGTCCTCTGAAGATGAATTTGAAAGAGCCGTATCTCAACTGAAACTTATTAATAAAATAAATGATGAAATGTCTAAAATGAAAAAAGGTAGTATTGCTTTGGTAAGCCAAATTACAACTATTAGTAAGCAGAGAATTTATGATCCTCAAAGAACAGGCGATATACTATCTTCAATACATATTTCTGATGCTAGTTTAGATTTAATTAACAATAAAATGAAACAATTATTTATCAAAAATTAAATAGATTTTATAAAATTTTCATATATACTTGACAATGGAAATATTATATTGTACAATGGAAATACAAAGTTGGGTAACTTATGTTAACCGCAACACAAAAAGAAGACAAAAAGATAGTTCTTACGAACTATCTTTTAATTTTGTGAATAAGGTAATAATGCTATTTGTCTACATCTTTTTACTGCTAATGTTATGTCTCTTTGATGTTTTGCACAAGCACCTGTAGCTCTTCTTGGTAGTATTTTTCCTTTTTCATTTATGAATTTCTTTAATTGTTCTGGATTTTTATAATCTAAAACTAAGTTTTTATCACTACAAAGTAAACATACTTTTTTTCTCATTCTTTTGAATTTTGGATTAAAATCTTCATCATTATTGTTATTGTTTCTTCTATTATTTTTTTTGTCTGCCATTCTTCTTTCCCCCTATCTAATTTTTAAAATGGTAAATCATCACTAGGTGTAACCTCAAAATCAGGATTTGGGTTTGATGCAACATTTCCAAATGTATCTTCAAAGTTTGAAGAAGTACCTTCTGAATCTCTTTTTCCATCTGCAAAATATGCTTCTTCTGCAACAACTTCAGTAACATAGTGTTTTTGTCCTTGTTCATCATCCCATGTTCTTGTTTGTATTCTTCCTATGATACCTACTTGTTGACCTTTTTTGAAATATTTACTACAAAATTCTGCAAGTTTACTCCATACTACAATGTTTATAAAATCTGCTTGTCTTTCTTCTCCTTGTCTTACAAATCTTCTATTTACTGCTAAGCTGAAGCTTGCTACCATTGTATTGTTTGTTTGTGTATACCTAACTTCTGGATCTCTTGTTAATCTTCCCATTAAAATTACTTTGTTCATATTTAATTCCTTCTTTCTTTCTCAGTTTTGGCTCCCTAGCTTTTATTTTTAATCTTCTAATTTTACAGTTATAAATTTTATAACTTCGTCTGTTATTCTGTAGTTTCTTTCTAGTTCTGCTATTAATTCAGGTTTTGCTTCGAAATTAAATAATACATAGTAAACTTCTGTTTTCTTTTTTACTTAATAATCTAATTTTTTTCTTCCTACTTCTTGAACATTTTCAACTTTTCCATCAGTATTAATCAAGTCTGTAAATCTAGCTATAAGAGCTTTGATTCCTTCTTCTGTGACATCTTGACCAATAATGATAACACTTTCGTATTTATTCATTATTTTTCACCTCCTTTTGGATATATATCCCATAATCTTGTTATGAGAAAGGATGAAAAAAGTTTTTTCTCTTTTCAAACATTGCATATTCTACCATATTTTACATATATTTTCAAGGGTTTTTATAAAATATTTTTTGACTTTATATTTTTACATTAATGGTGCAATAACTTTTAATATTGCTTGAAATATAGATTTTATAAATCCAAAATCACATTCTTTTTCTGAAACTAAATGACTTTTTTCCATTGTGTCTAAAGCATCCTTTTTTATTTCCTCTATTACTTTTGATTCATAAATATATATTCCACATTCAAAATGTAAATATAGACTTCTATAGTCTAGATTAAGTGTTCCTACTGTTGCAATATTATCATCACATACAAATACTTTTGAATGTAAAAAGCCAGGAGTATACTCATATATCTTTACACCATCTTTTTTTAGCATTTTATAGTATGAACGAGTTAATGTGAATACTATCTTTTTATCTGGAATTCCTGGTGTTACAATTCTTACATCTACTCCCCTTTTACTTGCTAATGTTATCGCCGATATCATTTCACTATCTATGATAAGGTATGGTGTAAATATATACACATATTTTTTTGCCTGATTTATTATGTTTAAATAAACATTTTCTCCAACAATTTCATCATCTAGTGGATTTTCTCCATATGGAAGTATATATCCATCTGTTTTTACATCTTTTATTGTTGGTCTAAAATTCTCAAATGTTCTGTCTTCTTCTCTATATGCGTTCCAAATTTTTAAGAACATAACAGTGAAATTCCATGTTGCCGCGCCTTTTATCATTATTCCATTATCTTTCCAATGTCCATATCTCTCCTTTTGATTTATGTATTCATCTGCAATATTAATTCCACCACTAAAAGAGACATTTCCATCAATTACCATTATTTTTCTATGATCCCTATTATTCATTATAACTGCAATTACAGGTTTTAACTTATTAAATACTACACATTTTATTCCCTTAGCTTCTAAAAATTTATCATATTTATTTGGCAATGAACTTATACTTCCTACATCATCATAAATTACTCTAACATCTACACCCTCTTTAACTTTTTGTTCTAATATGTCCAATATTCCTTGCCACATTTTTCCTTTTCCAATAATAAAATATTCTATAAATATAAATTTTTTTGCTTTTTTTAATTCCTCTATCATTATTGGATATACATATTCTCCTAAAGGAAAATACTTTATCTCTGTATTATTATATATTGGATAACCTACATAATTTGAAATATATTGAACTTGCCCATATATATCTAAATCTTTATTACATATGTTTTCTATTATTTTTGAATCTTGCACTAAATATTTTTTTGCCTTTTCCCTATTTCCATTTATCTTTTTTAACATTGGTGTAGAGTATAAATTTGCACCTACAAATACATATAATAATCCTCCAAAAAATGGAACTAATATTATTAATATTATCCATGGTAATTTGTTATCTAAGTGTCTTTCGTTTTTTATTATTGTTAATACTATTAGTATACTTAAAATAGTTAATATAACATTTAAAGGAATATAACCTCTAAAATTTGCTACTATTAATAATAACCAAACTATCTGTACCACTATGCATATTGCAATAATGCCTATTCTACTAAATATTAATTTTAATATATTCCCCATTTTTACCTCTTATTATTCTTCTATCTCATTATCTTCTATTTGTTGAATTTTACATGCTTTTACTTTTGAAATATGCCTATCTTTTACATTTTCAATTTTGTATGCTACTTTTTCTGTTTCTATTACTACTCCTTTATCTTTCTCAGTTGGAATTCTTCCTAGTTCTTCTACTAGATATCCTGAAAGTGTGTCATAATCTCCTTCTTCAATGTCTATTCCTAATACATCTTCAACTTCATATATTGCTAATTTTCCATTTAGTACAAATGTATTTTCATCTATTTGGTCAATTAATTTCTCTACTTTGTCATATTCATCATAGATATCTCCAACTATTTCTTCTAGTATATCTTCCATTGTAACAATTCCAGATGTTCCTCCATATTCATCTATTACTATAGCAATTTGTTTTCTATTCTTTCTTAGTTCTTCAAATAATTCATTTACTGGTTTTGTTTCTGATACAAAAAATACCTCTTTCATTAGGTTTTTTATTTTAGTATTTTTATTTTTTGTAGATAATAGAATATCTTTTATATAAACTATTCCTTTTATTTTATCTATTTTTTCATCATACACAGGAACCCTACTATATCTTAAATCTTCTGATAATTCTTCGATTACCTCTGAAATTGACATATTCATATCTAAAGCAAATATCTCTGTTCTAGGTATCATAATTTCTGATACAACTTTATCATTAAATTCAAATACATTGTTAAGCATATTTTTTTCTTCTTCATCTATTGTTCCTTTTTCTTTTCCAACATCTATCATCATTCTAATTTCTTCTTCTGTTACTGTTTCTTCTTC
>CAOKRJ010000039.1 GCA_948471115.1 uncultured Clostridium sp. | reverse complement strand
GGTAGAATGTTTGCAAAAGATACTAATACACAAGAAAGTCAAATAACACCTATGCCAACCAGTAAAATGGAAACAAGTCAAATGCAAACATCACCAATGAATACAACAAAAATGAATGAAAATAAACAAGAAAATACAAGTGATACCACAAAAACTACTAAAGTAAATAATAATGGAATAAGTACTGAAAGAAAGATATTTAATACAGGTAAAGAATTTTTGAATATGGGAATGTATATGGCTGAAGGAAGAAATTTTAAAACAAATAGGGAATACAATAGACACAATATTAATAATACAAGAAAAGAAGATTATAACAAAAAAGATAAAGAAGAAAGTGCTATTTCAAATATGCAGGAGCAAGATAAATCATGATACAGGAACAAATAAAAAACAAAGTAAAAAAAGAAGTTAAGAAAAAAATAAGAAGAGTAGCATTAATATTATTAAGTAAATTAGCAATTCCCATAGCTATTATTGTTATTATATTTATATTAGTTTCTTTTATTACAGACATTTTTTATATAGGTATCAAAAACGAAGATAAGAGTAATATGAAAAATGAAATTAAGTATTATACAACTGCTGAATATACAGATGAAGATAGTAAATCCTTTTTTGAAAGTGTTGGAGATTTTATTGCAGGAATATTTGGAAGTAAAGAAATAGTAGGAAATGCTGAATTTCCAGTAGTAGGTAAAAGTTTCAAAGATATAACTAGTTATTATGGAAATCGAACAGCACCAACGGCTGGAGCTTCAACATTCCATAGTCGGAATTGATATTGCAGCACCAGAAGGAACAAAGATTATTGCAATATGTGATGGTGAAGTAACAAGAACAGCTTGGGGAGGTGCAGGAGGATATACAATAACAATAAAAGCAGAAGAATATACATTTTCATATTGCCATAGTGATCCTAAATTTCTTGTAAAAGAAGGAGATAAAGTAAAAAAAGGACAAGTAATAGGTAAGGTTGGACCAAAAAATGTATATAATGTACCAGGTAATCCTTATAAAGACTCTTCAGGAAATCCAACGAATCGGAGCTACAACAGGTTGTCATTGTCATTTTACAGTTAGAAAAAATGGACAAACAATAGATCCATTAACAATTTTAAAGGGAGGAGATAAAGCATAATGGTAGTTATTTTTACAGGTAGCAATGAAATAGATAAAATACTAGAAACAGAAATTAAAGGCTCTATGGTAGTAAGCTATGCAGATTTTATTATTGAAGATGATAAATTTAAAAGTCAGACAGTAATACTTGCAAGCAATGCCATAGAAACTGATTTTAGAGAATATCTATATCAGTTAAGGAGTAGAAACATAAGAGTAATCTTATTACTAAAAAATGAAAAAGAAGAAAATACAAAGATTGCTTTAGAAAACGGAATCTACGATTTAGTTTTTGGTAATTTTTATCCTAGTCAAATAAAAGAAATCTTAGATAATCCTAGAAACTTTTCAGACATATCTAAGATATATAGAAAACTATTTAATATTCAAATTAAGAAAAAGGCAAGAAAGAATTAATAGAAAGTAAAGGATAAATATGAGAAAAGTTAGAAAAATTTTAAAGCATTTTTTTATAATATTAGTATATATGATTTGGTTATTTGGATTGAATATGGTACTACCAATTGAAGAGAATGATTCAAATTATCAAAAACAAAATACTATTATTTATACTAATAAAATATAAATTTTAAATTTATATAGTTAAGGAGGTGAGGATAAAAATAAATAATTAAGGAGGTGGCATAGATATAAAAAAAGTAAGAGTTTCACATATAATAATAATTGTATTTATAACAATATTTATAATATCTTCATATCTTCTAATAAAAGACTTTCTACAATACAAGGAAAATAAAGATTCTACTAGTGAATTAGTAGAAAATGTAATTATAAAAAGTGATGAAGAAGAAAGCATTAATATAGATTGGGAAGAACTTAAAAACACTAATAAAGATATAATAGGTTGGATAAAGATAGAAAATACCAATATTAATTATCCTATTTTACAAGATGATGGAAGCTTAAAGTATTTAAAACGCTTATATGATGGAAAATATAATAACAATGGTTCAATATTTACGGTAAATAAAAAGCCATTTATAGATGATATAACTGTTTTGTATGGACATAACATGAAAAATAGAACTATGTTTTCAGAACTAGATAAATATATGGATAGAAAATTTTTAGAAGAACATCCTAGTATAGAAATATATACAGAGAATCAAAATTATAGAGCTATTATTTTTAGTTGCTATTCAATAGGAGTTAATACAGAGGAAAACAATATTAAATCGTTGGATTTTAATGAAGAAATAGAATACTATAAAAAGAAAAGTAAGTATTCTATAAATGATGTAGGTAAAATTGAAAAAACACTAAAATTATCAACTTGTTCTTATCTAAATAATCATACAATACCAACAGATCAACGATATTATATTGTTGCAAAATTAGAAAAATTAATTAAATATTAGAAATTTTCTAACTCAAATTTTTTCTCAAATTGTAAAAAAAATTAAACTATACTATTCTCTTATGCAAGAGGTGATATAAATGAAAAGAAAATTATTTATTAGTTTTATAATTACGATTATTTGGATAAGTGTTGTTGAAGGATTATTAATATTCAGATTTAGTGATGACATTTCACTTATAAAAGATGAAATAATTATAGAATATGGAAGTACATATAATCCTAATTTGAAAGAATTAATAAACTTATCAGAAAATAGTTTTATTAACTTAGATAAAATTAGAATAAAAAACAAGATTGAAAATGAAAAAGATAAAACTTATCCAGCTGTAGGAGAATATGAAATAAATGTATATTATAAAAAGAAAAATTTAAAGCAAAAGGTTAAAGTAGTAGATACAATTGCACCAGAGTTATCTATAAAAGATGTTGAAATTCCAGCTAATACAGATTTAGCAACATATAATTTTAAAGAACTAATTAATGTATCAGACTTATCTGAAGTAAAAGATTATGAAATAAATCTTAATAATGTGAATTCAAGTGTAGGAGGAGAATATGTTGCAAAAGTGTCAGTCGAAGATATATATTCTAACAAGGTAGAAAAGGAATTTAAAATAACTATTAGGGAAAAAGAAAAAGAAGATATTGTAGATAATTCAAATAGTAAGGAAAATAAGATAGATACTAATGCTGCTAAAACAAATACTAATAAATATACTAAAGATAATACAAATAAATCTAAAAGCAATAGCAATATAACAAACAATACAAATACTCCAAAAAATTCAGAAGAAAATAACAAACCTAAAAATACTACAGTAGAAACACCACAGCAAAAGACAACTCCAACAAGATGTACTAATAATAGTAATCATGGAATGGATGTAGGAAATTCAAATAAATGGTATGCAACTAAAGCTGAAGCTATTTCAGATTATGAAAATAAAAGAGCGTATTGGGGAGAGTTGTGGGAAAGTTTTAAAATAGAGAAGGATGAATATTTAAAAAATTGTCCATATCGGTTATGAAGTTTGGAGCTGTCCGTATTGTTCAAAATGGACTATTAATTTTTACTTTAGATAAATAGAAAAGTCAAGATAAATTCTTGGCTTTTTATAATGGATAAAAACCAATGATATAAAAAATCATTAAGAGCAAGATTACTTGTTCTTTTTTAAATTTCGAGTAAAGGAGATAGAGAAATGATTAAAAATCTAATAATGAATAAAAAAATTATAGCAATCATATTGCTATTCTTAACAATTTTTAGCACTATAAGTCCTGTACTTGCTGTTTCTGGTAGTGGCAATTTTGTTGGTGGACAATATGCATCAAATATTAAAACTACTGATCATGCAGCTTCTGGTGGAACAGGTATTTTAATAAGAAAATTAATAAATAGAACTAATGGAGAACAATATACAGTTTTCTGTGCAGAGCATAAGGTGGACTTTACAACAGATGCAAGCTATAATGGAACATATTATACTCCAAAAAATGCAACAGTAAAAAGAGCCTGCCAAATCGCTTATTTTGGGTGGTATAGCAAGCATGGTGATTATGTTGTAGATGGAGGAATAATGGCAGCTAGTATGTATAATGCTAGACTAGACTATGTATTTACTCAGCAATATATCTGGGAGTGTTTGGGACAATCTAGTGCAACATTTAGAGATTCTAGTCTTCAAAGTCAATATGAAAGTTTTAAAAGCAATATAAATAATCAGATTAATAATATGAAAAGAAGACCATCTTTTGACGGACAAACAGTTGAAGTAGAAGCAGGAGAAAGTAAAACAATAACAGATACAAACGGTGTTTTACAGTCATATTCTAGTATTGATGCAACAACCAATAATATCCGTTTTCAACATAATAAAGGAGAGAACACACTAACAATTACAGTTTCTGAAAATTGTACTATTGAAAGACTTAATATTTCGGATGAAACTATGGCATCATGGGGAATGATTAAGGAAGAATCAAGAGATAACGACACAACAGTATATTTTGAGTTTGCTGATGGTGTGCAAAATCAATTATATGCACTCGGCTATAATGATCCTGTAACAATGACAATGGATTTAAAAATTAATTTACTTGGAGAACTAGAGCTAACTAAGTTAAATACTAATGGTGATTTGGTTGAAGGTTCTGTATTCACAGTTAATGGACCTGGTTATAATGGAGATGTTACTGTAACAAATGGAAAAATAAAATTAGAAAAGATTAAAAAAGGTATATATACAATAAAAGAAAAATCTGTTGGAACAGGTTACTTGCTTAACACAGAAACATATAAAGTACAAGTAAAACCTAACGAAACAGCTGTACAAGCAATAGTTAATCGTGAACCAACAGGAGAAATAGCCATAACTAAGATAGACATTAAAACTGGAAATGGAAATAGAGTAGATGGAACTAGTCATCATGGAGATGCTTCGATAAAAGGAGCTGTCTATACTCTATATGCTAAAAGCAATATTCATAATAAAAAAGGTACTATAAAATACTTTTCAAAAGATGAAGAAATTGGAACTTATACATTTAATGAGTATGGTGTTGCAACAGCAAAAGTTACTAATTCAGTAACTCCAGCAGAGATTACTGCAAAAGGAAATAAAATAACAGGACTTCCAATGGGAGAATACTATGCTAAAGAAACTATTGTACCTAATGGATATAATAAAGATGAAAATGTTTATAATTATACAATTTCATATAAAGATGCTAATACAAAAGTAATTAGTGAAAGTGGTACAGTAAGAAATGAAGTTCAAAAAGCACCTTTCGAGGTTATTAAAGTTTCTACTAACAATAATACAACAGCAGAAATGATAGGAGGAGCAGAATTTACAGCAATTTTAACTAAATATGTAGATTTCTATGGAAGCTTTAATGAAGCATTAAAACACTTAAATGAATTTGCAGATGATGAATATTCAATATTTAGAACTGAAAATAATGGACATGGTGTTTCTGGATTGTTAGCGTATGGAGAATACACAGTTAATGAAACATATACTCCATCTTCACAAATAGAAACTGTTAAAGAATTCTATGTAAATATTGATAAAAATAGTAAAACACCAATAAGAGAATATGTTGAAAATGATTTACCATTTGAAGCATATATAAAACTACAAAAGAAAGACAAAAATACAGGAAAATTTGTTACTTATTCAAATGCAACATTTTCATTGTATAAATTAGATACAAGTAATAATCAATGGGAGCAGGTACAATGTAAAGTAGGAGATAAATATTATAAATCTTGGACTACAAATAAAGATGGAATTGCAAAAACTGAAACAAAGTTAGCTGCTGGAAAATATAAAGTAGATGAAATAAAGATTCCAACAGGATTTATCCAAATGGACAAAGAATTAACATTTGATGTAAATAACAGAAATAAAACATTAGAATATGACAAAGATTTGGATGCATGGATAACTGTTACTATTCAAAATGAACAACCAAAGGGAAAACTAAATTTAACTAAAAAGATAGATTTAAGAAAAGATGTAGATAAAACATTAATTAAAGACATAGACTTTACAAAGATTTCTTTTGAACTTGTAGCTAATGAGAACATATTAGACTATACAGATGGAAGCGTTATATATGCAAAAGACACAGTTATAGGAAAATACAATCTTAACAAAGAAGGAAAATTAACAATTGATAAATTACCTATGGGAAAATACTTCTTAAGAGAAATTACAACAATAGATGGTGCTGTGTTAGATCAAACAAAACATGATGTAATATTTGAGCAAACTGATACAAAAACAAAAGAATATGTACTAGATATGAATATAGAAAATAAAACAACAGTTATAGAAGTTAGTAAAACGGAGATAACTAAAGAGAAAGAATTACCAGGTGCTAAGTTATCAGTTATAGATGAAAGTGGTAAAATAATTGATGAATGGATTTCTTCAGAACAAAGTCATAAAATTGAAGGACTAACAGTTGGAAAAGAATACACTTTAAGAGAAGATTTAGCTCCTTTAGGGTATGTTAAAGCAACAGATGTTAAATTTAGAGTAGAAAATACAGTAGAAGTTCAAAAAATCAATATGATAGATAAAATAGTTGAAATGTCTAAGAAAAACATAGCAGGAGAAGAACTAGAAGGAGCAAAAATGCAGGTTCTAGATAAAGATAATAATATTATAGATGAATGGACATCTAGTAAAGAGGCTCACAGAATAAATAATCTAGTTGAAGGAGAGAACTATACATTACATGAAGAAGTTGCTATTAAAGGCTATGTAAAAGCTACAGACATAAAATTTACTGTTACAACAGATAAGGAAAATCAAAAGTTAGAAATGATAGACAAAATTGTTTCTATGATTAAAACTGATATTGATGGTAATATTATTGAAGGTGCAGAAATGAATGTAACTGATGAACAAGGCGAAGTAGTAGACAGTTGGACAAGTACAAAAGAACCACATCATATTTCTGGATTAGTAGAAAATAAAAAATATGTATTACATGAATTATATGCTCCAGATGGTTTTGTAATGGCATCAGACATTGAATTTGTAGTAAGTAAAGATAAAGATACACAAGAGATTACTTTAATAGACAAAATAGTTGAAATGACTAAAAAGGACATCAATGGTAACGAGCTAGAAGGTGCTACAATAGTAGTAACTAATACAAAAACTAAAAATATTGTAGACAAATGGGTATCAGGAAAAGAAGCTCATAGAATTCAAGGATTAATAGAAGGACAAAGTTATACATTGCACGAAGAGATTGCTATTGAAGGATATGTAAAAGCTACAGATATACAATTTACTGTTACAACAGATAAAAATACTCAAAAAATAGAAATGATTGACAAAGTAGTATTAATCTCAAAAACGGATTTAGTAACTGGAGCAGAATTACCAGGAGCTGAGCTTACAGTAACAGATGAAGAGGGAAATGTAGTAGACAAATGGATTTCTAGTAATGAGCCACACCATGTTACAGGTTTAGAAGAAGGAAAGAAATATACACTTACAGAAACTACTTGTCCTTATGGGTTTGAACAAGCTGAAAGTATTGATTTTGAAGTATCAATGGATAAAGATACGCAATTAATAGAAATGCAAGATATGCCAATTTTAAAAACAATTAAAGTAATTAAAGCAGATAGTGAAACAGAAGAAGTAATAAAGGCAGACTTTAAATTCGGAATTTTCCAAGATGCTGAATGTACTAAGTTAATTAAAGAAGTTAAGGCAGATAAAGAAAGTGGAACAGTATCTTTTGAGGATTTAAGATATGGCGTTTACTTTGTAAAAGAAACAAAAGCCCCAAAAGGTTATCAACTATCAGATAAGGTTGTAAGAGTAGAGATTAATGATCAAGGAACTTTTGCAGATGGTGAATTACTAGAAGAAAATGATTCTATATGCACATTTACTTATTACAATAAATTAATACCAAAGATTCAGACTGGTAATGAGTTAAGCTATGTATTATTAGTAAGTAGTTTAGTAATTTCATTATTAGGAATAACAACGCTAATAATTGTATCAGAAAGAAAAAAACAAAAAAATAAATAGAAATTAGAGTGATATTTTTGTATCACTCTTTTATAAAAATTAAATAATTTAAGGAGGAAATTTTATGTTAGAAATTAACGAAGTTAGAATAAAGAAAATTAATAGAGGAAAATTCTTAGGATATGCAAGTATTTTAATAGAAAATTCATTAGTAGTAGATGGAATAGAACTACATGAAGGAGAAAAAGGAAGGTATATTTATATGCCATTAAATCCTAAAATGAAAAAATCAAGAAGAAATAGCACATATCCAATTAATAATGAAACAAGAGAACAAATACTACAATTAGTATCAGATAAATATGATGAAGAAACAGAAGAATAGAATTTTTAGAAGATACATTAGAAATACTTTTGTATCTTCTTTTATTTTATTTCTATATGAAATAAAGGCAAGGAGGATAAAGTGCAAAAAATTATTTTACCAGAATTAGAACAGCTAAAGAAACAGACAGATTTTATGATTACAAATAGGGAAATTTTAGAAAAAAAAGACATAGAAAAGTATTTGCGAAGTTTGGAGAAAATAAGATATGAAATCTTTAATAAAATTAAAATAAACAATAAAGAAAAAGTAAATGAAAATGAGAGGATAAATTATATTAATAATTCATACAAAGCAACATTAGCAAAAGATATTCTAAAAATATATATTCCTGAAGCATTACCAAAATTTAAAAATATTAGCAATTATGCTTATAAAAATATTATGATTAATACAGCTGAAGCAGTAAAAGAATATGCAGGTTTATTTAAAGACAATCTAACATTTGTAGTAATTATAGTACATGAAAAACAATCGAACATGGATATTGATAACAAATATGTAAAGCCAATTATTGATGCTTTGGTTTTACAAAATATTATTCAGGATGACAATATCAGCAATATGTTTTATTTGGCACAAGGTAAGAATGACACTAAAAAGCCTTTTACCGAGGTGTTTGTAATGGATGGAAAATATATGGAAAGTTGGATGGAAAATTTACAAAAGATGTTTTAAAAAATATGAAAATTTTTCAAAAAAACTCATAAAAAAATTTTGCTAAAAAATAATATGAAAAGTATTGAAAAATCAACAAAAACTTTTCTATTTTTTCAATAGTTTAAGACACCGTTGAAAAAAACTGTGTCTTGAACAAGAAAAAAAGGAGGGCGTTTGTGCAAGAAAAAAACAACATAAGTAATGAAGATTTTGAAGTATTAAAATTTTTGTCAAAATACAAAATGCTAAAAGTTGAAGATGCAAGTTTAATATATAAAACTAAAAGATATTATAGGCAAAGAGTAAATAAATTAATAGATAAAGAGTATGTAAAAAGATACAAAAGCTATATAATGATTGATAAAAAGGGAAGAAAAGCATTAGGAGAGGTAGGTTCTGATTATATAAAAAATATAAAGAATGAAGCTTATATGGAAAGACTAAGAAATATTGCAAGCATTGCAACATTAAGTATAGATTCTAATATAGACTTTATTCCAAGTTGGGATATAAAGGAAAAAGATAAATTTACTGAAACAGCAAGAAGATATATAGGAAAACTAATAATAGAAGATAAAGAATATCTAACTTACTATATATCAGATAAAAAAGAACATATTTATATCAAACAATTACTTTTTGATGTAAATAAAGCAATAAACTACGATGATATTATAATATTTATTGAAAACTTAGATGTTATAAACAAAAAATATTCAAATTTATCATTTGGAAAGCAAAATACATATATAATACAAAATACTAGAATAAACAAAGAAATGCTTAAAAAGATTAATAATGTAAATGCTCATGATTTATTAGAAAATTTATATGAAAAAGAAATATTAATAAGTGATTGGGATAAGGCAGACTATTTATTAGAAGATGGAAGGTATATTTTATATATGCCTTTTATTAATAGTGAAAAAATAACAAGGATAGATTGGTATTACAAAGAGAATACAGAATCTAATAGAAAGTTAGAAATACTAACTTTAGAAGAAAACAAAGAAAAGATACAAGAAATATTAGGTGAAAAATGCAGAATAAAAACTTTTGACAAAGATTTGTTAGGAGGGATATGTGAAGAATAACCTTTTAAAAAAGATATTACAAAAGAAAAATATAATAATATTCATTAGTTTATACGCATCAATAAGGATATTAGTACCAATGATAAATGGATATATAAAGTTACTTTCAAAATGTTTTAATAAGCAATATGTAGTAACAGAAATTCATAATTTTTTTGATTGTATAAAAGCAGTACATAATAATAAAATAATAGCTCTAATTTACGCCATAATTGCTCTTATTTCCATTTTTGGCGTTTACAACATATTATTTACTAAAAAGCAGATGAAAGTCGAAAAAGAGGGCATTAATTTTAAACAAAAAGATGGAACACATGGAACAGCAAATTTTGCAGATGCTAAGGAAATAGATATATTAAAAATTGGAAATGAACAAGAAATACCAGGAATGGTGTTAGGAAAAACATTAGATACTGATGAAATAATTGTACTTCCAGATAATTGCAAGTCAGTAAATAGAAATGTAATGGTTTGGGGAGCATCAGGAGCAGGAAAATCTACAAGCTATATTATTCCAAATGCTTTAAAAATTGCAGAACAAGAAGAAATATTAAAAAAACTAGCATTAGAAGGGAAAAATGTAGTATTTACAGATCCAAAGGGAGAACTATATGGAATTACATCTCAATACTTTGAAGAGCAAGGATATGATGTAAAAGTATTTAATTTAGTTAATCCAGAACACTCTGATGGAATAGATTTATTTAAGTTTATAGAAAAGGAAATAGATGCACAGGTCTTTGCTCAAGTAGTAATAAGTACTACGCAAAATGCAGGAAAAAAAGGTGAAGAATTCTGGCAAAACACACAAGAAAACCTGTTAAAAGCTTTACTTTTACATATAAGATTTGAAGTTGAAGATGAAAGTAAAAAGAATATGAGATATTTAAACTCTATTTTAGCATCAGGTGATATAAAGAAAATAGATGAAGTATTTAGACATTCTACAGGTATTACTAAAATTGCCTATAATATATATGCACAAGCATCTGATACGATAAAACAAAGTACAATTGTGGGATTAGCTACAAAATTACAAATATTCCAATTAAGTGAAATAGCAGCAATAACAGAAAGAAATGATATAGACTTTACAGATTTAAATGATAAAAAGATGATTATTTATTGTATTATGAGTGATATGGATACGACAATGAGCTTCCTAAATAGCTTATTTTTTTCGTTCTTATTTATAAAAACAATAAGAAGAGCAGATAGAAATGATGATAAAAAATTAAAGAGGCATTTATGTATATATCTAGATGAGTTTGCAAATATTGGACAGATTCCAGACTTTCAACAAAAGCTTAGTACAATCCGTTCTAGATCAATATCATGCAGTGTCATCTGCCAACATATTGCAGGCTTAAAAGCTCTGTATCCAGATGATATTTGGCAAGGATTAATAGGTAATGCAGATATAAAAATAATAATGGGTACAAACGATTTACTTACTGCTCAGTATATCAGCGATTCATTACGGTGTAGCGACCGTAGAAACTACTTCTGTAAGAAAAGAAGCACAATTTGATGGAATGTTAGATTATGGAGCAGAATCCACATCACTAACAGCAAGAAATTTACTAAATAAAGATGAAATTATAAGAATGGATAATGACATACAGATTATTATTATAAGAGGTTATAAACCTTTTAAATGTAAAAAGTTAAGATATTGGGAGTATAGATTGGGAAAAGACATCAAAACAAGGTCGATAGAAAATTATAAACCTAAGAATGTTGCTACTACTTTAAACCCAATAATAGAAGAAACAGAAGAAATAAAAGAATTACCAACATTTGAAGAATTTTTAAGAGGAAGGAGGAAAACAAGTTGATAGAAGAATTAGAAAAAAAGGTTGCTTGGCAGAACATTAACACATCAGTAGAAAAAAATAAAATTCTTTCTGGCAAGGCAATAGCAATCGAGAGTGAAAAGGTTAAATTAACACATGATGATGGTAAAATATATGAAGAAAATATAAATTGTATAGTAGTAAATTTTAAAAATATTAAAGTATTAATTCCTGGAAAAGAACTAGGAATAGAAAAAGATGATAAGAAGAATATAAGAAATTTAATAGGTTCAGAGATAAAATTTATTATTTTAGAATCGGACAAACTAACTAATACAGCAGTCGGTTCGAGAAAAAAAGCAATGGAACGAATAAAAAGTATTCAGCAAAAAAAGTATCAAACAGGAGATGTTGTTTATGCAAAAGTAATATCAGTTTGGAACAAATATATAACAGTAGAGTGTTTAGGAACGGATATAAAATTAAAAATTTCAGATTTAGAATATGGATATGTAGCAAATTTAAACAAATTATACCAAGTAGGGGACAAAATAAAGGTAAAAATAAAAGAAATTAATACAGAAAAGGGAATCTTAAAAATATCGCATAAGGAAACAAAAGAAGATCCATATAAAAATGTAAGAAAAAACTTTTGTGAAGGAGGCGAATATTTAGCAACAGTAACAGGTTTTTCAGATAATCGGAGTATTTGCATCTTTACAACAAGGAATAGACACCATGGCAACACTTCCTGTTTGGCTAGAGATACCCCCTTTGCCAGGTGATACTATTATTGTAAAAGTTAAAAAAATCATACCAGATAAAAGAAAAATTTATAGTTCACTCATCAAAACTGTAAGGAGGGAAACTATAAATGACTAAGAATCAAAATAATGTAATGCAATTTTTAAGTAAATTCAAGAGTTGCAGCCAAGAACAATTAATAAATTTTACAGGATGTTCTATTCAGGATATTAATTATTTAATTGCTTCTAATTTTATTGTACTAGATGAAAAAACAAAATTATTGCATCATAAAATGAAAAAAGTAGATGTAAGAACAGCTGTTGCTTTAGATGTAGTAAAGCTGATAAAAAATGATATAAAAGATTGTGGATATAGCAGAAATTTTCCTGTAATTTTTTCAATTGTAACAATAGATAATGTAGTGTGTGATATAGCAGTAGTTAGAGCAATTGAACAAGAAACAGTATTTAAAAAGTTAAAGGATTATTCTAGAGCAGATAAAATAATAATAGTACTAGAAAATGAAAATTATAATAAAAGCCTCATAAATACGACAAAAGAAGTGCTTATATGCAAATATCCAATTGAAATTATTGATAAAATTAACTAAAATTTTTTCTCAGATTGAAAAAGATGTTTTGAAAATTTTATAATAGATAAAAAATGAGAAAGGATGATGAAAAATGGAAAATATAATTTTAGCTATTATTTTGGCAGTAGCTGTAACTATTGTAGCATACGAAACTTACTACGAAAAGAAAGAAAAGAAAATAGGAAGGTTGTTAGCTCCAAAAGTTGAAGTTTTAATTGAAATGTCTAGTAAAGCAATATTTGAAAAGCAAACTGAACTAGATAGAGAATTAACAGAGGCAGAGAAAAATAAAATATTAGATGAATGCTATAGTAAAATATAACTTGCATACAGATATAATATGTGATATACATTTATTGGAAGAAAGGAAGGCTATAGATTCATGAAAAATAATAAATTTACTGATGATCAAATAAGAGCAATATATAATCTATACATTTATGGATTTAGAGATTATGAAATTTCAGATATGATTCTTGGAAAAAGCATATGTGATATTGTTAAAATAAAATTAGAGAAAATCTTAGATTCAATATTAGATTATACTGAAGACGAGGATTTGTATTATTCAAATCATATATGCAACGACATTAACATAGAAGTAATTTTACAAGATTCTACTACTTGTGAAAAAATAATAGAATCATTAAAAGAATTACAAGGAAGAATAAAACAGGATGTAAATAGTACAATGTCTGAAGTTTTTGTAGATAATGTAGAACAAGTAATTAAAATTATTAATAATATTAAAAAGATACAACAAGAGTATGATATACTAAAACAAGGTATAGACAAAACTAGTATTAAAGAAATTAAAGAATTATTAAGTGGTGCAACATATACAGCTACACTAAAAGAAGAAGTTGCAAAACAAATAAAAGTTGAACCAATTATTACAAAAGAACAATGGAAGGAAGCAAATACAGTAATTAAAAATAAAAATTAAATAGGTATATTAAAAGGGCAGAAATCTAAAAATCTGTCCTTTTTTCGTTTTATTTATTAATTAAATCTTTTAGAGCTTTTCCTGGTTTAAAAGCTGGAGCAATAGATGCAGGTATTTTAATTTCTTCTTTAGTCTGTGGGTTTCTACCTTTTCTTGCTGCTCTTTTTCTAGTTTCAAAAGTACCAAATCCAACTAATTGGACTTTTCCACCTTTTTTAAGTTCTTCAGCTATGATTTCTGTTAAAGCATTTAAAGAAACTTCAGCAGCTTTTTTTGAAACTTGTGTTTTTTCAGAAATTGCATTTACTAATTCGCCTTTATTCATGAATAATCCCTCCTTCCTTGGGTAAAATACCATCATTTGTGTTAAAGATAATGTAACAAAGATATAAATTTTTGTCAATAAAAATCGAAAAATATTAGATAGTTCTTTAAAATACTATGATTTTTAGAAATTTTATGATAGAATGTATGAGAATTTAGGAGTGATATACATGGAAAAACTAACAGAAAAAGAATTAATGTGCTTAATAGACAAATTGATAGAAGAAAAATTAGAAATAGATGAGAAATTTTTAAGATTTACATTTTATGAAGTAATGGTGAAAAATAAAGTAAGTAATCAACAAGAAAGCGAATTTTTAGGCTTAGCAAAAAACAAATTAAATAATATGAGATATACAGTATATTTTCAGGACCAACAATTTATGTATAATGAAGCAAGAATGAAAGTGCAGCCAAACGAATTATTAATAGCTATTAAGGAGAATTAAAAGGATGGAAAGAATAGAAGAAAAGTATAAAAAACAATCAATAGAAAGATTTGAATTTATTAGTGAAGAAAATTTAAATAAATTAAGAAATGACAATGTAAAAACATTAGGTCAATTATCAAATAAAACAAGTACAGATTTAAAAAAATACGGATTTGAGAATTTTGAAATAAAAGAAATTAATAAAGAGCTACAATTTTTAGGATTAAGCTTAAAAAATAGCTTATAGAAAATTTGGCAGATGAAGTTATAAATTAATAATAAGTAACATTCACAAAAGAAAAAAAGATAAAAATAGAATCGGAGAATGTTATGGGAAAAATATATAAAGAACCAAATAAGTCAGAAACAGAAACAACAATAAATGTGTTGTATGCTGAAAATAAGCTATCAGTATATACAAACAAAGTAAATTTACAACGACAATTAAATAAATTATTAGGAGAACCATCTTGTGAATATACGATAAAAAGAAGCATAACAGGCAGTACATGGGAAATATCCTTAAATGATAAAACACGAATACAAAAATTATTATTGAAAGCAAATATATATGAATTATAGGAAAGTGAGTGAGAATTATGTCAGAGTGGAAATACAGAACTATACAAAGCTGGAACAGAAGCAGCAATGAATATACTAGACTTTTTAATGAATTAGAATATTAACTAGAGCGATAACTAGTAATTTTTTGTTATGATTGGAGGAAATTTTTATGACAGAAAAGGAGAAAATGTTAGCAGGAGAATTATATGATTCAAGTGATAAACAATTAGTAGATGAATTAATTAAAGCTAAAAAGCTATGTAATCAATATAATAATTTAGATGTTAAAGATATAGAAAAAAGAAATGAAATAATAAAAGAACTTTTTTTAAAGACAGGAAACGAATTTATGATAATGCCAAACTTTTATTGCGATTATGGATTTAATATTGAAATTGGAGAAAATTTTTATGCAAATCATAATTTAGTTATATTAGATGCAAACAAAGTAACTTTTGGAAACAATGTTCAAATTGGACCTAATAGTGGATTTTACACATCAGGACATCCAATAGATAAAGAAACAAGAAGAA
>CAOKRJ010000038.1 GCA_948471115.1 uncultured Clostridium sp. | reverse complement strand
AATTACTGATGGTTGCTGAATTCTCTGTTCTTCAATTACTGATGGTTGCTGAATTTTCTGTTTTTCATTTACTGGTATCTCAGGTATCAGTATCACAATATCTGAAGCTATATCTGTCAGCTTTTTCGCTAATTGTGCTGACTGTGCTATTTCATTCAGTGCATGAGTTGGCACAGATTGTTCTTTATGCACCTCATTTACTATAGCAGTATCAACTACCATAGTTTGAGCTGCAGTTATTGTAGATCCTAAGGTTGCAACAACTCCAGCTGTAACAGCTCCATTCTTTAGGTTGTCTCCATTTTCCTTAACGATACGTTTAAATTTCCGAAAGACATCTTCCGTCCGCCAAGTGTAAAGTCCAATTTTTGCCATTTCAACTGATAATCCTAATGTCATAATCATTTCTCCTTTTCAAAAAATTTTTTTAATAGTTGCATAGTGTTCTTGACACCCACTTACTTTAATTTTAGCATATTTTACATAATATTGCAAGTCTATAACTCTTGCTACACGCTAGTTTATTAACACGGATGTGCAATGGTCGTACATTCTCCGAAGACTAGCCCAAAGCCAAAAGTTGCCAAGCCACTTTTCCTGTTATTATTCAAATTTTACTTTTATACTTCCTATTCCACCATTTATTTTTATATAGTTTTCTCCATTTCCATATATTGTATCATCTGAAATTCCTTCTCCGTCTATTGTGACAGAACCTATTCCTTTGCTTGCTTTTATCTTATAGTCTTCTTTTGGAGCATTGATATTAACACCTAGTTCTCCTATTCCTGCTTCTATATCAGTACTACCTGTTAGTTTTGCATTTAGTTTTACTTTTCCAACTCCCATGTCTAAATCAAGGTCATTTATATTTCCAGATAAAATAGTTACTCTTCCTGCTCCTCCATCTATATCTGCTTTATCCTTTACTTCTAATTCTCTTATGTGTGTTTCTCCTGCTCCTATTTCTAATGATAGTCTTCTTGCTTCAATTCTTTCAATATCTATTTTTCCTGCTCCTGTAGATATTTTTACTTTATCAAATTCTAAATTTTCAGGTATATATATTATTAATTCTCCACTATTGTTTTTATGAAACCAGTGATGATTTGTTTCTTCTATATGTACTGTTCTATTATCTTGTCTACATTTAATATAGTTATTATCTCCTTCCACTTTAAATTCTTCTCCCTTTTTTATTATTAGATTACTAAAGTCTATATCTATATCTAAGGTTTCTATCTCTCTATTTAATGTGTCTATATCACTATATTCATAATTTGTTATCACACTATGTTCTCTTATTGTATCATTTTCCCAATTCTGTAGTCCAAAAATAAAGCTAACTCCAAATATTGCCCATAAAATTCCTGATATTATATTTATTATAAGAAATATTGCAAATGCTATTGCTAGATATTTTATTATTTTTTGTGCTGTTGTCATTTTATTTCAACACCTCCAAATATACATGTTGCATTAATATATATAATGTGTGATTGTTCATCTTTACTATAACTTGCCTTGTCTGAAACTCCTCCAAATATAGGTGTTGATTTTATTTTTACTTTTACATTTTCTGGTACATATATTTCTATTCCCCCAAATATACTGGTTGCATTAATTATTTGATCTTCTTCTATAATAGCTTTTCTTATATCACATTTTACTCCACCAAATACTGCTGTTAAATCTGCTCCTGTTAATTTTTCATCATCAAATTTTACATTTTGCTCTGAAAATGTCGCACAATATTCATTTGTTTCATTTCTGTTTTTGTTTAATTCTTTTATTTCTTTGCTTATTTTTCCTCCTATTGTGTCGCTAAAAATAAATGATATTCCTATTATTATTAATATACCTGGAAATAATAGTCTCCAAACTAAATCAAATCTTAGAATGCCCTGACATGCTAATAATAATGCAACTCCTATTATTAGTCCTATAATATTTCCTATTCTTCTATTATTTTTAAATAGTCCTATAAAACAAGGTATAATTATAAATAATGTCCACCATCCATTAAAAAATATCTTAATATTAGTAATTCCTAATACATTTCCAGCTATTATTAACCCTAAAACAATAAATACTATTCCCCATAAAATACTTTCTACTTTTTTCATTTAATATCTCCTTTTCTTTATTTTTTATAGTATTATAACATACTTTATAATTATTGTTAATATTTTTCTTGTTTATTAAAGTATATGTTATCATAAATTTCATAATTTATATCCATGTAGCAAATATCCATACTGTTATCATTTTTAATATGCTTTTAGTACTTTTATCATCATCTAAATATAGATTTAATAACTTTTTAACTAATCTTTTTAATACCCATTTACAATTTTACATAAATATGATATAAAGAAACTAATTTGTAAATTACAATAGTAGAATATGGAGGTCGCCTATGTTTGATGAGGTAATAAGATTTAAAATCTTTAATTACAACTTGAAAAAATGTAAAAAACCTAAAAAATTTTTTAAGGAAGTGAAAAAGGGCTTATTAAAAAGTGCTAAAGGCTTATCACATGACAAAAAAATAGCTTCATTCTCAATAGATGCTCATCTCTCAGAGAACGGTTATACCAAGCTTAAAAAGCTATGTGATAAGAATGGAATCAGCTTAAAAACAAATTATGTCGACTGTTTCTTAAATACTTATGAATTTAGTATAGTAATTCGGCAATAGCATAAGCGGGAAATGTCTAGTGTTACTAGCATTTCCCGCTTCTCCTAATTCATATTTTATCTGTTATTGTTTTGTTGTTTTCTAGCTTTTCTACATGCTGGACATCTTACTGGTTGGCTTGTAAAGCCTTTTTCTGCAAAAAATTGTTGTTCTCCTGCTGTAAATACAAATTCTTCGCCACAATTTCTACATTTAAGAGTTATGTCTTCATATGTTGTTTCCATATATAACCTCCTTCTTAAAACTGTTTTGAATTACTTTTCGTACTTAACCAATCTAATAAAGAAGGTAAATATTCTAAAATAAATTCTTTTTTTGTTTCTTTTTTGAAACTTGTTTTACTATATCATATCTATTAATAAAATACAAGAAAAATGCAAAATTTTTATAAAATATTTTTTTTTAAAAAGTCTGCTACTCCATCTTCGTCATTCGATAATGTAATATAATCTGCAATTTTTTTTAATTCTTCATCTGCATTTTTCATTGCTACTGTGTTTCCACAGTTTTTAAACATTGTTATATCATTAATTCTATCTCCAAAACATATTGTTTCTTCTTTTTTTATATTCATTGATTTCAGAAATTCATTTATTGCCGTTCCTTTATCTACAAATTTGTTGTTTATAAATATATAATATGGCTCTTTTGAGTTTGTTTCTTTATTTATATAGTCTCTACTATAATTTGCTATTTTTAAGTTTTTATTTAAGGCTATATATCTTTCAAATTCTTTCATGTCATAATAGTTATTACTATTAATTATTATTTGAAAAATATCTATGTTTTTTATTTCCTCTATAGTTCTTATTATAGTTCTTTTGCTATACATATTACTACAAAATATATTATTTCCAATCTGTTCATTTTCTACATTGAGTACTAGTTCTAAGTTATGTCTATTACAATACTCCCAAAGTTTTTCTATTTCATTATATTCTATATTATTTTTATAGAAATTAGAATTGGTTTTACAATTATATATTTGTGCTCCATTTGATGAAATAGTATAATCAGAGGCACATACGTCTTTGCTATATTTACATACATCTCTATTGCTTCTTCCTGAACATAATATAACATAAATGCCTTTATCTTTTATTGCTTTTATTGGAATTCTTGTTGCTTCTGTTATTTGTTTATTACTATTTGTGAGCGTTCCATCAACATCTAAAAATACAGCTTTAATATCTTTAAAATTTCCCATATTTTTTAATCTCCTATTTTATAACATCTATATTATTTTAACACATTTTTAGACATCTTGTAAATCATTATTTTATAAAATCACATCTCTTTTTAATTTATTGTTTTGTATTATTCCTGTTCCTATAAATTTTTCTTCTTCATCATATATTCTATATATTCCATCTCTATAATTAGAGTTTATTTTTACTCCATTTAAAAATATATTTAGTTGCCTTTTACTTATTTGTATTTTTTCTTTATTTTCTAATACCTTTTCTATACTTATTATTTTCTCCTTTAAAAATTCCATATTATTTTTGTTGTTTTTTAATTCTTGTATTTTTATAGATTCATTTATATTGAATTCTCCAACTTGAATTCTATTTAGCTCTTTCATATATCCAATTGTTCCTAATTTTTTAGCTATATCTTCACATAAAGTCCTTATATATGTTCCTTTTGAGCATTCTACTTTTATATCTACTTGATTGTTTTTAATGTCTATATTTTTTAGTTCTATATTATAGATTTCTATATTCCTTGCTGATATTTCTATTTGCTCTCCTTTTCTTGCATAATCATATAGTTTTTTTCCATTTATTTTTATCGCTGAGTACATTGGTGGAATTTGAGTTTGCTTTCCTATAAATGTTTTCAGTGATTTATTTATCTTCTCTTCTGATAAAATATCTTTATTAATTGTTTCACTTTGAATAACTATTCCTTCTCCATCTGCAGTATCTGTCTTTATTCCTAATTGCAGTTTCGCTTCATATATTTTATCATGATTTACTAAATATTTTGATATTTTAGTTCCTTTTCCTACTAATATAGGTAATACCCCTGTTGCATTTGGATCTAATGTTCCTGTGTGCCCTACTTTTTCTTTTAATGTATGTTTTACTATTTGAACTATATCGTTTGAGGTATATTCTTTTTCTTTGTTTATTATTATTATTCCATCCATTTTATTTTTCCCTTATTTATTTTATATTGGTTAAAGAAATTTAATCCTATTACAAAATTGTAACAGTTAAATAACTAAAATTTATAGAGATATTGTAGGGGCGCACAGTGTGCGTCCGCTCTTCAACATATTATTTTTGTCTTAAAAATAGCAGTCTTCTTTCCAATTTGCAATATTATTATGTATATGATTTGGCATTACTGTATATTCATCTATTTTTATGTTAGAGTATATTTCTTCTATCATTTTTATATTCTCTTCAGCTATAACTCCTTCTTTTGTTAGTTTTATCGTATTATTTGTTATTTCACCTAATAGTTCTATTCTGTTTTTTATACATATTGTTATAAAATACATTCCCTCTTTCGAATAATCATACTCTTTTAAACGTATATTTTTTCTTCTAGGCAGATGTTCCTTCATTTTTACTCCTTTTCTGCCCCCATCTTTTTAGTAATATACTACTTTTTATTTATATTTACAATATATTAATTCGTTACAGAGCGGACGCACACTGTGCGCCCCTATAATATCTCTACAAATTTTAGTTATTTAAATATTACAATTTTGTAATATTTTATGAAATTGCCCTGGATATTTGCTCCATCAATTTGCAATTTTACATAAATTATGTTATAATATAATTTATTGGTGAAAATTTTGTTGTATCACTTTAAATTAAAATAAAGTGATATAAAGGAGACTAACTATGAATGAAACAAATAAAAGTACTATTACACAAGATTTACAAACTTTAATAGAGAAATCGCAATCTGGAGAATCTCTTTCTACTGAATTTCTACAAAGGCTTTCTTCTCTTGATGTTTATGACTTAATACATAGTATGATATAACTCCAGAAAGAGATAATTCACAACCTAATAGAAATTCACGCGATATGGGTGGAAGATAGAATACAATGTTAATAGTTTTTTAAGAGTCAAACATTAAAGTCTGACTCTTTTGTCATCTAATTAGTTTAGATATGTTTTTACACGACTGACCATCTTTTCTTTTGCTTCTTCCAATGGCATATTTATTGTGCATCCTGCTGCTTTTTCATGTCCTCCTCCATTAAATATTATACACACATCTGATACATTTACATAGTCTTTTGAACGAAGTGATGCCTTATATTCTCCTTCTTCTATTTCTCTTAAGAAGATTGAGACTTCAACTCCTTCAACATCTCTTCCTAATTCGACTAACCCTTCATGGTCTCCTTCTTCTGCACCTACTTCTTCTATATCTTGTTTTGTTATATATGTAAATGTTATTTTACCGTTTTCTAAAAATTCCATTCTATCTATTACCTTTTTTGTAAGTAAAAAGTTTGCTTTACTTTTTGTTTGTAATACTCTTTTATATGTATCAGATACTTTTACACCTTTTCTTAATAGCTCAGCTACAAATTCAAAGGTCTCGGTTGTTACTCCATCATATTTGAATCCACCAGTGTCTGTTATTATTCCTGTTAATATGCATGTTCCAATTTCTTTGTCTATTTCTATTTCTAGTTTTCTTAATACTATTATTAAGATTTGAGCACATGCTGGTGCAACAGGGTCTACATAGTTAAAATCTGCAAACATTTTATTGCTTCCATGATGATCTATACATATTGTTGTTTTTGCTTCTTCAAAAAATGGCTCATATCCCTTTAGTCTTTTTGTGTCTGTACAGTCTAATGCTATTCCTAAATCATATTTTATGTTTCTTCCTTCTGTTTTTATTTCATTTGCACCTGGTAAGAAGTTAAATGCCTTAGAATGTGTTGGCATAACTATGTCTACGTCTTTTCCTATACTTTTTAATGCTAAGTACATTGCTAGACTACTTCCAATTGCATCTCCATCTGGTGTCTCATGGGTCTCTATTAATATAGTATTTGCATTTTCGATTTCTCTTTTTATGTCATCTAATGTCATTGTTATTCTCCTTTTATATAATTATTTTAAGAAATTCTTTCGAAGAATGGGCACAGTAATACCTATGCCCATTCTTCTCTAACCTCTAAGTTCTATATTCTAGCATAGTGATTATTTTTCTTTTTTTTCTGGTTTTTCTGGTAAAATCTCTTTTAAAATTTTGTCAATTCTTTCTCCATATTCTATTGAATCATCTAATACAAATATTATTTCTGGTGTTATTCTTAGGTTTATCCTTTTTGCAACTTCTGTTCTGACAAATCCTGATGATTTTTTTAGTGCTACTAAGGTTTCTTTTGTGTTTTTTGAGTTTAATATGCTAACATATATTTGAGCATATTTTAAGTCTGGTGTGATTTTTGCTTTTGTTACACTTATTAACCCTGTTATGTTAGGATTTTTTAGGTCATATGATATTATATTGCTTATTTCTTTTTTTAATTCCTCGTCTATACGACCTAGTCTATTTGAATTTTTATTCATACTTTCTTCCCTTCTGTCTGTTAAATTTTTTGTGTCTTTTTCTATTGTTTACAATTTCACTTTGCTCAGTTGTATAAGAAATCTCTAAATAAATATTCTCACTACGTTCGCCTATTTATTAAGACTTTTTCATTGTTTACAACTTCGCTTTGCTCAGTTGCATAAGAAATCTCTAAATAAATATTCTCACTACGTTTGCCTATTTATTAAGACTTTTTCATTGTTTACAACTTCGCTTTACTCAGTTGCATAAGAAATCTCTAAATAAATATTCTCACTACGTTCGCCTATTTACTAAGAGCTTTCTTAATTTCTTCCATTTTGAAAATTTCTAATGTATCTCCTTCTATGATGTCATTGTATTTTTCTATTTGTAGTCCGCATTCATATCCTTCTGTTACTTCCTTTACATCATCTTTGAATCTTTTTAGTGATTCTAGTTTTCCTTCATGTATTACTACATTGTCTCTTATTACTCTTACTCCAGCATGACGTTCTATTTTTCCATTTGTTACATAACATCCTGCGATTGATCCTAATGAGCTTACTTTGAATATTTGACGAATTTCTGCATTTCCTATTACTTTCTCCTCGAATTTTGGATCTAACATTCCTGTCATAGCGTCTTTTACATCTTCAATTGCATTGTATATTACTGAATAAGTCTTTATTTCAATTTCTTCTTTTTCTGCTACGATTTTTGCTAGTGGCTCTGGTCTTACATTAAATGCTATAATAATTGCATGTGCAACTTTTGCTAATGTAACATCTGATTCTGTTACTCCTCCTACATTTGCATGTATTACCTTTACTTTTACTTCTTCATTAGACAGCTTTTCTAAACTTGATTGTACAGCTTCTACTGAACCTTGTAAATCAGCTTTTACAATTAAGTTTAATTCTTTTAGCTTTCCTTTTTCAATTTGGCTAAATAAGTCGCTTAATGATAATTTTGAAATTGAATTTATTGATTTTTCTCTTGCTTGACGTTTTCTCTTTTCTATTAAGTGTTTTGCTGTTTTTTCATCATCTACTTCATAGAAAATTTCTCCTGCCTCTGGTACCTCTGTTAATCCTAAAACTTCTACTGGTGTTGATGGTCCAGCTTTTTTTACTTTCTTTCCATGTTCATTTGTCATTGCTCTAATTTTACCAATTACAGAACCAACAACTATCATGTCCCCTGTATCTAGTGTACCACGTTGTACAAGCATTGTTGCAAGTGGTCCTCTAGTTTTGTCTAGTCTTGCTTCTATTACAGTACCTTTAGATTGTTTATTAGGATTTGCTTTAAGTTCTTGCATATCTGCTACTAATAATACCATTTCTAATAATCCATCTATATTAATTCTTTTCTTAGCTGAAATTTCAACAAATACTGTATTTCCTCCCCATTCTTCTGGTACTAACTCATACTTCATTAATTCTTCTTTTACTTTTTGTGGATTTGCACCTTCTACATCAATTTTATTAATTGCAACTATTATAGGAATTCCTGCTGATTTTGCATGGTTTATGGCTTCAACAGTTTGAGGCATTACTCCATCGTTTGCTGCAACTACTAAAATTGCAATATCTGTTACTTGTGCTCCTCTTGCTCTCATTCCAGTAAATGCTTCATGTCCTGGGGTGTCTAGAAATGTTATTTCTCTACCATTAACCATTACTTTATAAGCACCTATTTTTTGAGTGATTCCACCTGCTTCTCCTTCTATTACATTAGTTTGTCTAATAGCGTCTAGAAGTGATGTTTTACCATGGTCTACATGCCCCATAACTACTATAACTGGTGGACGTGTTATCATTTCTTCTGGTTTATCTTCTGTATCATCAAATAGTATTTCCTCATCTGTTATTATTTCTTTTTTCTTTGCTGTTATTCCAAATTCTCCTGCTATTAAAAATGCTGTGTCAAAATCAATATCATTATTTATTGTTGCCATTATTCCATAATTTAATAATTTTTTTATAACGTCTCCTGATGTTTTTTTCATTTCTATTGCTAAATCTTTTACTGTTATTGATTCTGGTATTGTTATTTCTGTTAGCTCAAAGATTTTTTGTTTGTTTCTTTCTTCCTGATTACTATTTTTCTTCTTGTTTTTCTTGTCTCTTCTCTTACTTAAATCGTAATAATCTAACATTCCGCCTTCTTGGTCATCAAACATGTTTGATAATTTATTAGTTTGTTTCAAATCTTTCAATTTTCCGCTATCGAATTTTTCATTTACATTACTTTTTCTTGATTTTGTATTCTTTTTAGCTTTTGATTCATCTATCTTAGTAGTTTTTTGTTTGTTTTTATTATATTCTCTAGTAATTTCTTTTTCTCCAAAGTCTGTCTCCATAATGTTTTTTATATTTTTTTCAATTCCTTTTTCATCAAGTGGTCTATTGTTTC
This sequence comes from uncultured Clostridium sp., assembly GCA_948471115.1. Classification (GTDB taxonomy): domain Bacteria; phylum Bacillota; class Clostridia; order TANB77; family CAG-508; genus CAKPSH01. Next base: position 7,842 of record CAOKRJ010000038.1, on the reverse strand, counting down.
TAAATCCGTTATTATTGTTGTTCCTATTATAATTATTATTTCTATTGAAACCATTATTTTGAAATCTATTTCCATTATTGTTTCCATTTCTATCAAAATTTTTACTATTGTTTCTGTTTCCATAGCTTTGATTATTATTGTTTCTATCTTGGTAATTGTTGTTTCTATTAAATCCATTATTTTGGTTTCTTCTATCATTGTTGTTTCTATCGAAATTGTTTTTGTCAAAGTTTCTATTATTTTTGTTTGCATAATTTCTGCTACTATTTCTCTCAAAATTTTTCTCGCTGTTTATGTTTTTATGAGTATTTTCAGTAGTCTTCTTTGTTACAATTTCTTTATGTTCTTCAGAAACTTTTGGGGGCTCTATTTCTTTCTTATCTTCTTTATTTTCAGGTATTGCTTTGATTTCTTCTTTTCTTTCTACCTCTACTTTTTCTTTTAACTCTTCTTTTTGTATAACTGGTTCTTCTTTTTTCTTTTTGCTTAATCCAAAAAGTTCACTTGCAGTCATAGGTTTTGTTGGTTTATTTCTATATACAATATTATAGTTATTATTCTTTCTCTCTACAACTTTTCCAGCTTCTTTCTTACTTTTCTCAACAGTAGCATTATCTTCTTTATTACTTTCCTCTTCTTCTGAAATTATTACTGCTCTCCTGATTATTACTGGTGCATTTTCATCTTGTTTCTTTTCTTGTGTATTTGACTTTTTTTCTTTATTATCCATACTTTGACTTTTCATTTCCTTACTAAATTTATTTTTAATCTTTTTTACCATTTGCTCATCAATAGTGCTTAAATGGTTTTTAACACTTGCTCCTAATTCATTTGCTATTGATACAATCTCTTTACTTGCTACTCCTAATTGTTTTGCTAATTCATGTATTTTTATTTTATCCATATAGCAAATCACCCCCAATTTCTTTAATAAGCTTTTCAATTTCTTCTGATAAGCTCTTCGATTTTATTCCAATAATTGCTTTATTGCTTTTTCCTATAGTTTGGCTTATTTCATCAATATTCCCAAATTCTAATATTGGTATATTGTTCTTTTCACAAATGCCTTTTATATTTTTCTTAGTTCTTTCCGACGCATTTTCTGCAACAATTACTAATTTTACTCTATGTTTTTCAATGTCTTCAATTGTTGCATCATTTCCGCAAACTATTTTTCCTGCTTTAGCAGATATTCCAAGCATACCTAGTATTTTTCTTTTCTGATATGCACTCTTGTCTTCTATATTCAAAGATTTTCCCCCTTGAGATTTTATTCTTCTTCGATTTGTTCTTCATTTTTTTCTGTTTCTTCTTGCATATTTGCTAACATTTCTCTAAATTGTGTTTCTGATTTTATATCTATTTTCCAACCAGTAAGTCTTGCTGCTAATCTAGCATTTTGACCAGCTTTTCCTATTGCAAGTGATAATTGATCATCTTTTACTATTACTCTTGCTTGTTTTTCTTCTTCTTGAATATCAACTGCCATTACTTGTGCTGGTAATAGAGCTGATGCTATAAATATTGATGGATCTTCATTCCATTCAATAACATCTATTTTTTCTCCTGCTAATTCATTTATTATGTTTTGAATTCTTACGCCTTTTTGTCCAACACATGAACCAACTGGATCTATATTTTCATCTGCTGATGCTACTGCTACTTTACATCTATTTCCTGGGTCTCTTGCTACACTTTTTACCTCTATTAATCCTTCATATATTTCTGGTATTTCTAATTGAAATAATTTTTTTACAAAGTCTCCTGAGGCTCTTGATATTATAACTTGTGGATTTCCTTTGCTTCCCCTTACTACATCTACTACATATCCTTTTATTTTATCATTTACACTATAACTTTCTGTTGGTATTTGCTCTTTTTTAGGCATAATTCCTTCAAGTTTTCCTAAGTCAACTATTATTACTCCTGTATCTGCTTTTTGCACTATTCCTGATAGAATTTCTCCTTTTCTTTCGTTAAATTCTCCAAATACTAAATTTCTCTCTGCTTCTCTCAATTTTTGAATGATAACTTGTTTTGCTGTTTGTGCTGCTATTCTTCCAAAGTTTTTTGGAATTATCTCTATATTTACTGTTTCTCCTTCTAGAACTGCTGGATTAATTTTTTGTGCTTCTTTCATAGAGATTTGCAATATTGGGTCTTCTATATCTTTTACTACTTCTTTTACTGAATATATATGTGTTTCTCCTGTTATCTCATCTAATGTTACTTTTACATTGTCACTTGAATCATAGTTTCTTTTATATGCTGTAACTAATGCTGTTTCAATGGACTCTAATAAGTATTTTTTTTCTATTCCTTTCTCTTTTTCTAATAAAATTAATGCTTGTTCTAGTTCTTTATTATCTATAGCTTTCATTTCTTAACCATTCCTTTCTTTATTACCATTCAAATTTGAGCTTAATTAAAGATATATTTTTTCTTTCTATCTCTACAATTTTTTCTTGTTGTAAGTAAATTTTATTATCATCATATTTATTTAATATTCCTTCTATCTGTTTTTGGTTGTTTATCGGCTTAAATAAATTTACTATAATTTCTTTACCAATATTTTGCTCTAGATGTCTTTGCTTTCTTAGAACTTTCTCTACTCCTGGTGAAGAAACTTCTAAAAAGTATTGTTCTTTTATATAATCGGCTGTGTCTAAGATATCATTTATACCATTATTAACTTTTTCACAATCATTTAAATCTATTCCGTTTTTCACTGTCTATGAATATTCTTAAGAAATAATCTTTTCCTTCTTTTGAATATTCAACATCATATAATTCATATCCTAGCTCTTTAATCTTAGGTGAAATTAATATTTCAACCTTTTCTTCAATATTTGCCAATATATATATCCTCCTTTGAATTTTATAGCACATTTTAAATAGGCTTACGTATTTCTTAAAATGGTACTATATTTTTATATTCATAATCAAAGGGTGGAATTTGCTTCCACCCTTTCTGTATTCTCTTTTTGCATGAATTTATTATACTATCTATTTCCGTAGTTGTCAAGCGATTTCTTATAATTAACATGGAAATTTAATCATATTACAGAAACTAAAATTATCATGCTTTGCTTGCTAACACTCGAGCCATCTGAACACCGCTGGCTGATGCCATTATTAGTCCTCTTGTTAGTCCCCCTCCATCTCCTATTGAATATAGCCCTTCTATATTTGTTTTGAAGTCGTTGTCTATTATTAATTGGTTTGAATAGAATTTTATTTCTGCTGCATATAGTAAATTGTCTGGATGTGCAAATCCTGGTATTACTTTTTCCATTGCTTTTATAAATTCTAGTATATCTACCATTGTTCTATACCCTATTGCATATGTAATATCTCCTGCTATGGCTGTTTTTAGTGTTGGAATAACACTGTTTTTTTCTAATTCTTCTTGCCATGTTCTTTTTCCTTTTAATATATCTCCTAGTCTTTGTACTAATACATTTCCTTTTCCTAATTGATTTGCATTTTCTGCAATGTTCATTCCATATTTTATTGGCTCTTTAAAAGGATTATTAAAATGATGAGATGCTAGTATTGCTAAATTTGTATTTGTACTTTTTCTGTCTTTATATGCATGTCCATTTACTAATGTTAAATTGTTGTCATATACTTCATTTGCAACAAATCCGCTTGGGTTCTGACAAAATGTCCTTACTTTGTCTCCATATGGTGGCAAATATCCAACGAATTTTCCTTCATACATATATTTATTTACATCTTTCATTACTTCATCTAGTAATTCATATCTAACTCCAATGTCTACTACTCCTGCTCTATTTTCAATTGAGTGTTTATCACACATTGTTGCAAGCCATTCTGCTCCTTTTCTTCCGATGCCTAAAACTATGTTTTCTGAATATATCTTTTTGGTTTCTCCTGTCTTCCCTGCTTTTTCTATTATTACACCTTTTGCATGATTATTGTCTAATATTAAGTCTTTTACATTTGTTTCAAACATTATTTCAATATTATTCTCTAATAAATATTTTTCTATTTTTTTATATAGTTCATGACTTTTTTCTGTACCTAAATGCCTTATTGGACAGTTGCATAATAATATTCCGTTTTCTTTTGCTCTATCTGAAATTTTTTTTATTTCTTCTAATTTTTCTAATCCTTCTACTTTTGTATCTGCTCCAAATTTTAAGTATATATCATCTGCATAAAACATTAATTCTTTTGTTTTTTCTACGCCTAAATATTCATGTAGATTTCCTCCAACTTCTATGTGGTCATCATCTTTGTTTGGTAAAGTTAGTTTTCCATCTGAAAAAGCTCCTGCTCCTGAGAAACCACTTGTTATATTACAATATGGCTTACATTTTACACATTTGCCAGTTTTTTCTATTGGACAATTTCTGTTTTCTACTTTTTTTCCTTGCTCTATAATTAATATTCTTTTGTTTTTGTTTAATCCTAGTTGTATTAATTCATAAGCAGTAAACGCTCCACTTGGTCCTGCTCCAACTATTATTACATCATACTTTTCGTCTATTTTAATCATTCCTTTCTAGATATATTAATAATATCATCTATGGCAATTTTATTCAAATTGCTTCTCTCACCTCATTTAAGATTATATGTGGTTAAATAATAAAAATCAAGTGTTTTGTAAACTTCTACAAATTTTTGTTCTTTTTATGACAATTCCATATAATACTTTTCTGTTTATTTTATTTATTTAAATTTTTAATAATTTAACTCTTAAATTCTAATAGCAAAGCATAAAAATTATCTGTAAATTTAAGGAGAAAAGGGCAATCCTATATAGGAATTCCCCTTTTTTTAATATCAAACCTCCTTAAAAATGTTAATGATGTCTTTTTCTACCCACTCTAATTTAATGCCCTCATATTCAATTTGTATAGTTTTTTCCGTTAGGCTTTTTGGATAAACTGTTGCTTTGCAAACATGATCTAATCCTATCTGCACCAATTTTCCCAACATTTCATTGTTAGTATGGCAGTTCGAAATCACCAGTGTCAGCCGTTTTTTCTCTCTGTAATAATACACTGATACACCAAGTCTGACTTTTTCTTTTTTCTTAAACATAAGAAAATCTCCTTTCATAAAAAAAACAGAACCACTCTAGTTATATTTATATTTTATTATATCATATTTATGTAAATTTTTCAAATTTATTGCATTTTTATATACTCTAGACACTTTTGCATTGAATTTTATTACAGAATTCTATTTTTAATCCTTAAAAATTCCTAACCTCTAATTTCTAACTTATAGTCCATCAAATACTCCATTATCTGTATTGCATTACTTGCTGCTCCTTTTCTTATATTGTCTGCTACTACCCAAAGGTTCACTCCATTTTCTATGCTATTATCTCTTCTTATTCTTCCAACATAAACTTCATCTGTTCCTGTTGCACTTGTTGCTATTGGATATATTTCATTTTTTATATCATCTTGAATTATTATTCCTTTTGAATTTTTTAAAGTTTCAACTAACTCTTTATCTTCAAATTTATTCTCAAACTCTATGTTTATTGATTCACTGTGTGAATTCATTACAGGTACTCTTACTGTTGTTGCTGTTATTCTTAAATCTGGTCTATGTAAAATTTTTCTTGTTTCATTTATCATTTTTTCTTCTTCTTTTGTATATCCATTATCTAAAAATACATCTATATGAGGCAAACAGTTATTAAAAATTTCATATTTAAATTTTTCTAATTCATATTTGTTTTTATTCTCAGAATTTTTTATTCCATTTTCTAAATCATTTATACCATGCTTTCCTGCTCCTGAAACTGCTTGATATGTAGAGTATACTATTCTTTTTATTTTATATTTATCTTCTAATGGTTTTAGTGCTACTACTGCTTGAATTGTAGAACAGTTCGGGTTTGCTATTATACCATGATGTTTTGTTGCATCTTCTATATTTACTTCTGGTACTACTAATGGTACATCTTCGTGCATTCTAAATGCACTACTATTGTCTATTACTATACAACCTTTACTTGCAGCTATTGGAGAATATTTTTTAGATGTTTCTCCTCCAGCAGAAAATAATGCAAAGTCAAATTTATCATTAAATGAATTTTCGTTTAGTTCTTTAATCTCATACTCTTTGTTCATAAATACTATCTTTTTTCCAGCAGATTTTTTTGACGCAAAAAATACATATTCAGATATTGGAAGCCTTTTCTCCTCTAATACCCTTCTCATCATTTCTCCTACCACACCTGTTGCACCTACAACTGCAATTTTATACTCTTTCATAATTTATCACCCTTTCTGGAATTATTTTATATTCTTATTTCGGACGCCCAAAGGGCGCCCCACAATCATCTATATATACCTAACCGCAATTATTTTTCAATTTTGTAACCATTTTTTTATAAATGAATAATATATAACATAACAAATGAAATGCAGAACAATTTTTTATAGGAGGTTGTAAGAAATGAACAATTGTTGCTCAAATAATAGTGAAATTTTATGGTTCATTATTCTATTCCTACTACTATTTTGTTGCGGTTGTGGTAACAGATGTTGTTGCGACTAATGCAAAATAAGTAATTATTTCTTTTTATCAATCCACTCTAAAAAAGAGTTGGAAAATACTTAAAACAAACAAGGAGGTGAATATAATGCCAGAAAATAGATGTTGCGGTGGATGTGGCGGATTTGGATTCGGCGGTGATTGCTGTTGGATAATAATTCTTATCATCTTATTATTCTGTTGTTGTGGAAACAACAATAATGGTTGTGGTTGCGGTTGCTAATAACACTCTGGGCACGGTGCACCGTGCCCTTTTTGCAATTCTTTATTAATGTACAATAATTCAAGTTTTAAAAATAATTTGAAACTTAGTTTTCCCAATCAAAATACCAATCAAGAATTCTAACTCTATCTCCTTGTTTTACACCCATTTCCTTTAATTTACCTTCTATACCTAATTCTATTAACTGTTTATGAAAATAATGCATTGATTCTCTATCTTGTATATTTACTCTACCCATTAATCTTTCAGCAGCAGGTCCTGTAACTAGATACTCTCCTTTTTCCTTTATTATATCAAACTCATCTTTTCTATCTTTTAAAGTATATACAATTTTTTCCTCTTGAACTAGCTCTTCCTTTGGTAAACTTTTTAATTCTTGTGATACATATTGTATTAATTCTTTTACTCCTTCACCTGTAGCAGATGAAATTTTAAATAATTTAGCCTTTTCTTTTTGAGCAATTTTTTCTAATTCCTCATAATTTGTATTATCCTGTGCTAAATCTAACTTTGTTTCAACTATTATTTGTTTTTTGCTTGACAATTTTTCACTATATTTTTTTAACTCTTTATTAATTATATAATAGCTTTCTTCTGGAGATTTCTCTGCTGTATCGGATACATCCACAAAGTGTAATAATAGTCTTGTTCTTTCGACATGTCTTAGAAATTGAAGTCCTAGTCCTACACCTTCACTTGCTCCTTCTATAATTCCTGGTATATCTGCTAATACAAAACTGTCTCCGTTTTTTGTTTTTACTACTCCTAAATTTGGATTGATTGTTGTGAAATGGTAATTTGCTATCTTTGGTTTTGCTTCTGTTACTGCTGATAAAAATGTTGATTTTCCTACATTTGGAAATCCTAATAATCCTACATCAGCTAATAACTTTAATTCTAGTATTACTTCTTTTTCTTCGCCTAGCTCTCCTCCTTGTGCAAATCTTGGTGCTTGTCTTGTTGCGGTTGCAAAGTGTGTATTTCCTTTTCCTCCATGTCCTCCTTTTAATACGAGTTCCACTTGTCCTTCTTTTGATAAGTCTGCAACAACTTTTCCTGTTTCTACATCTTTT
>CAOKRJ010000037.1 GCA_948471115.1 uncultured Clostridium sp. | reverse complement strand
CTTTTCCAACATCTATCATCATTCTAATTTCTTCTTCTGTTACTGTTTCTTCTTCACCTTCTGATACTCCAAATAATTTTGAAACTATATTTGTAGAAAGTGTTAAAAATTTAACAAATGGTGATGTTATTACAGATATTGTTTTTATTATTCCGATAGAAGCAAAAGCTATTTTTTCACTATTTTTCATTGCAAGCCTTTTAGGTACCAATTCTCCAAATATTAATGTGAAATATGATAATATAATTGTAATTACTATAATTGCAATATTATTCCATGCCGTTAAACTTATTGCTGGTATCCATTTATTTAATAATGGTGCTAGTTCACTTGCAAATGTCTCTGAAGCAAAAGCACTTGATAAAAATCCTGCGAGTGTTATTCCTATTTGAATTGTTGCAAGAAACTTACTTGGATTTATTAACATCTCTTTTATTTTCTTTGCTTTTTTATTTCCCTGTTTTGCTTGTATATCTATTTTAGCATCATTTAATGATATAAATGCTATTTCTGCTGCAGCAAAAAAAGCATTTAACAATATTAAAATTACAATTACTAATATTTGCATGTTTATTCTCCTTATTTATTTTATATCATTTGTAGTTTACCACAATATATAGAATTTATCAATAATTCATACTTTTAAGTTTTAATATTTGGAGAGAAAAGCGAAAGTTTTTATAAATATCATTTATAATAAAGGAAAAATGTACTTTTTGTATAATTCAATTTATAAATTATCTATGATATGTTTCATTTTTACATATTTTGAACGCTCTAAATATTTGCTCAAGCAAAAATACTCTTATTAGTTGGTGTGGAAATGTCATTTTTGAAAAACATATTTTTTCTTTTGATATACTTAATATTTCTTCTCCTATGCCCAGAGTTCCTCCTATTATAAAAGTTATTGAACTATTAGTTTTTGATATTTCTTCAATTTTTTTAGCAAATTCTTCTGATGTTACTTGTTTTCCTTTTAAGTCTAGCGATATATAATATGTATCTTTCTTCATGTATGATAGCATTTTATGTGCTTCTTTGTCCTGTATGTTTTTTATTATATTGTCATTTGTTTTATCAGGAACTTTTTCGTCTGATACCTCTATTATATTTAAATTACAGTATTTTGATAGTCTTTTGCTATATTCATTTATAGCTTCTTTTAAATAGTTTTCTTTGATTTTTCCTACACATAATATATTTATTGTTAGCATATTACATATCTCCTTATGTATTTACTAAATTTAAAAAAGAATTAGTATTTTGCTAAGCCTTACAAATCAAAAAAGCTGAGGTGTAATTTGTACATTGAGCAATTTTGATATTAGAAATAACAACGCCAGCTTCTAATTATTTTTAAATTTCATATCCTGGTTTTCCTAATAATCTAAACATATTCTTCTTATATTCCTCTACTCCAGGTTGATTAAATGGATTTACTCCTAGTATTTTTCCAGACATTGCACACGCTAATTCGAAAAAGTATATTAAGTTTCCGATTGTTGCTGCATCTAGTTTTTCTATATCTATTATTATGTTTGGTACTCCTCCTTTTACATGTGCTTCTATTGTTCCTTCCATTGCTTTTTTACATACATAATCTACAGTTTTTCCTGCTACAAAGTTCATTCCATCTAAATTATCTTCATCTGGTTTTATTTCTATGTCTGACTCTGGATTCACTACATTTATTACTGTTTCAACTAAATTTCTTTGTCCTTGCTGTATATATTGCCCCATTGAATGTAAGTCTGTTGTAAAGTCAACGCCTGCTGGGAATATTCCTTTTTCTTCTTTTCCTTCACTTTCTCCAAATAACTGCTTCCACCATTCTACAAAATAGTGTAATTTTGGATTATAGTTTGCTAGTATTTCAATTTCTTTTCCTTCATCATATAATATATTTCTTGTTACTGCATATTGATAACATTCATTGTATTTTAAATTTGGCTCTATGTATTTGTTTTGTGCTATTCTTGCTCCATTCATTAGTTCATCTATGTCTATTCCAGCAACTGCTATCGGCAGTAAACCTACTGCTGTTAAAACTGAGTATCTCCCTCCTATATTATCTGGAACTACAAATGTTTCATATCCTTCGTCATTTGCTAATTGTTTTAATGCTCCTTTTTCTTTATCTGTTGTTACATATATCCTTTTTCTTGCTTCTTCTAATCCATATTTATTTTCTAAAAATTCCCTAAATATTCTGAATGCAATAGCTGGTTCTGTAGTTGTTCCTGATTTTGATATTACATTTATTGATATATCTTTATCTCCTATTGCTTCTATCAATTCTGCAATATATGTAGAGCTTAGGTTGTTTCCTGCATATAATATTTGTGGTTCATCTGAATTTGGATTATAAAATTCATTTTTTATAGCTTCTATAACTGCCCTTGCACCTAAGTATGAACCTCCTATTCCTATACATATGAAAATTTTTGAATTATTTCTTATTGTTTTTGCCACTTTTTTTATTCTCTCAAACTCTTCTTTATCATAATTTGTTGGTAAGCTTAACCATCCTAAAAATTCTTCTGGTTTTGATGAATTATTTCTAATCTCTTTGTCTATATTTTCTACTTTTTTTTGATATTCTACAATTCTCCTCATGTCTACTCCTGTATTTTCAAATCTTACTTTTATGTTTGACATTATTTTATCCTTCCTTTCTATATATTATATATCATTTTATTTTTTTATTGTCAATTGGATTTTTATTATTCTATATGGTATATTAATGAATTATTACAAATTAATTGCATATAGTAAAATTTGACGAAACCAGTAAAATTTTTTAACCAAATTTTACTGCATCGCCAAATTTTTTCACCTTTTGTTAGTAAAAGTATGAGAATAAAAATTTATATTTTTGTTCTCCTTCTTACTACAACAATTGTACACTTACTCTTCTATTATTACAGCTTAAAATTATCTCCTCATTAACAGATACATTTCTATTGATTACTAAAATAATTTTCTTATTTTTACGTTTTCTCTTATTTTGTTCAGTTACTAAGATATCAGAAAAATTCATTCTTCACTAACGGATATCTTATCTTCCACAACAACCGAAGTTTGTGAATAATAATAGGAATATTATTATGAAAAATAGTATTTCAGAGTCTCCACAACAACCATTTCCGCCGAATATATTTCCTAATCCTCCAAAACATCCACATCCATTATTATTTTGATTACATCCGCAATTTCTTTGTTCTTCTGGCATAATATCACCCTCCTTTAAATTTTCATATAATATACTATGAATGTTCACAATATTATGCTACAATTTATTTGAAATTTTTAGTAATGTAATATAATAATTATTTATGTCTTAAATTGTAATAAATTATTTATTTATGATATAATATGTAACGTAAATGATACAAAGGAGTTAATAAAATATGAATAATAATATTGAACTTTTATGCCCTGTTGGCAATTTTGACTGTTTAAAGGCTGCTGTTCAAAATGGCACTGATGCTGTTTATTTAGGAGCCTCTAATTTTAGTGCTAGAGCAAGTGCTACAAATTTTAGTTTAGATGAACTTAAACAAGCTATAGAATATGCTCATGTTAGAAATGTTAAGGTTCATTTAGCATTAAATACTTTAATTAAAAATGATGAGTTAAATTCTGCTATATCTTTAGCAAATTTGGCTTATGAATTTGGTGTTGATGCTATAATAGTTCAAGATTTAGGTCTCGCCAAAATATTAATAAAGAGCTTTCCAAAACTTCCTATTCATGCTAGTACTCAGATGACTATTCATAATTTAGAAGGTGTTGTACAAGCTAAACGTTTAGGTTTTTCTAGAGTTATTTTGTCTCGTGAACTTTCTTTAGAAGAGATTAATTATATATGTAGAAATTCAGATATTGAAATTGAGTGTTTTGTTCATGGTGCACTTTGTATTTCTTATTCTGGTCAATGCCTATTTTCTAGTATGGTGGGTGGACGTTCCGCTAATCGTGGTAAATGTGCCCAAGCCTGCCGTCTACCTTACGAATTATTGGAGGATAATGAGACTGTTGTAGATAAAGGTTATTTGTTAAGCCCTCGTGATTTATGTGGTTTAGATAATTTAGGTTCTCTTATTGATTCTGGTGTTACTTCTTTAAAAATTGAAGGTAGATTAAAAAGTCCTGAATATGTTGCAACAGTTACTAGAATTTATAGAAAGTATATTGATTTATATTATAAAAATGGTAATTTTGAAATTGATGAAAAAGATTATTCTGATTTACTTCAAGTGTTTAATAGAGGTGGGTTCTCTTCTGGTCATTTTAGTGAATTACCTAATAAGGATTTAGTATTTAAGGATAAACCAAATAATATGGGTATATATGTAGGAAATGTGGCAAATTTTGATCCTAATAAAGGTCATATAAAGTTAAATCTTGCAGATTCTCTTGAAATTGGTGATACTATTAATTTTGAGAAGGAAAATACTAGATATACTGTCTCTGAGTTAATGATTGGTAATTCTAATATTCGTAAAGCCTATACTGGTCAAATAGTTACTATAGGAAGAATGAAGGGTAATATACATTTAAGTGACAAAATTTACAAATTATCTAGTAAATCTCTTTCTGATTTTTCATCAAAGACTTATCAAAATGTTGAGTCAAAGAAAATTTTATTGGCTTGCAAAATTACTGTTAAGAAAAATTTTCCTGTAACTGTAAAGGTTAAGGTAATTGACACTTCTAGTACTTATCAAGATATTACTATTAATATGACATCTGATATTTATCCTGTTGATTCAATTAATCAACCTATTACTGAAGAGAAAATTATTGAGCAGTTTAAAAAAACTGGAAATACACCTTTTGATTTTTCTAAATTTGATATAGATTTAGATAAAAATCTGTATATTCCTAAAGTCTCAAGCTTGAATGCTTTAAGACGTGATGTCCTTAAAGAGCTAGAGAATTCTGTTATAAAACGTTCTATTCGAGTTCCAACAGAATTAAAACTTAAGAATGTTCAGAAAGAGATAAAAATTTCAAAGTCTAAGTATAAAAAAATATCGCTTCTTTTTAATGTATTGAATTTGGATTTTGATTATAACAATTTAGAAGATGTTGAACGTGTATATATTCCTATTAAATATTTTTCTCTCCCAAAGTATGAAAATATCTTGACTACTATTACTTCTAAGTTTAATACTTACATATATATGCCCACTGTTACTAAAACAAATTATAAGAATATTTTTATGAATTCAATTTTTTCATCATTGTCAAAGTACAATATTAAAGGTTTTGTAGTCTCTAATTTATCTATGTTTACATTGTTAAAAGAGTTCAAATATAATTATGATTTTGTTGGTAATTATACTTTAAATGTTTTTAATGATTATACTGCAAGTGAGTTGAATAATTTAGGAGTTTCTACTATTACTTTATCACCTGAGCTTAATAAATTGGATATTGAAAATATCTGTAATGGTATTTCATCTGAATTAATTGTTTATGGAAATATTCCCCTTATGAATATTAAATATTGTTTGTTTGGAACTTCTAATCAATGTTATCCTGAGTGTTCTAATAGATGTAATTCTAGTCATAAATATTATTTAAAAGATAGAATGGGATTTTCTATGAGAGTTGTTCCTGATAATGTCCAAACTGTTTCTACTATTTATAATGCTAAGATTACCTCTCTTGCCTGCTATGATTTGAATATTGATTTTGCTAGAGTTGATATTCTTGATGAGGATATTTCTACTATTAATCATATTATTCAAACTACTAAATGTGGAAAACGTTTGGAGGGATTAGATTATGCAAACGGAAATATCAGTCGTACAATATAAAAAGGAGGAAATGTTTTTATAATGAAAGAATTAATCGTTTCATCTAAATATGATAATAAAAAAATAAATGCTTTTCTTTTTGATTGTTTTGATGGCTTGAAACAAAGCACATTATATAGAGCACTACGTCAGAAGGATATTCGTATAAACAATATACGAATAAATTATAATAAAACTATACATACTGGCGATAAAGTGAAAATTTATATTGTTGATGAATTACTATTCTCTCATAATGACTTTAAAATAATATATGAAGATGATAATATTTTAGTAGTTGATAAGCCAACTGGTATTGAGGTTGTTGGTGAGAATTCTCTTACTAGTTATGTCCAACGAAAATATCCTTCTTCTATGCCTTGTCATAGATTAGATAGAAATACTTACGGCCTTGTTTTATTTGCTAAAAATGATGAAGCTTTGCAAATTTTATTTGATAAATTTAAAAATCATGAGATATGGAAATTCTATAAGTGCAAAGTGTATGGAATTCCTAATCCTAAACATAAAGAATTAAAGGCTTATCTATTTAAGGATAATAATAAATCTTATGTATATATTTCTGATTTCCCTAAGAAGGGTTATAGAGAAATTATTACAGAATATACTGTACTTTCTTCTAATAAAAAAGAAAATACCTCAGTTCTTGAGATATTATTACATACTGGACGAACTCACCAAATTCGTGCACATCTTGCTCATATTGGCTATCCTATAATTGGAGATGGTAAGTATGGTTTGAATGAAATTAATAAAAGATTTGATAAGAAAACTCAAGAACTTTGTGCGTATAAGATAAAATTTGATTTTTCATCTGATTCTGGAATTCTTGAATATTTAGATAAGAAAATTATAGAAAAATGACAAATGGAACCTCACTCCTACAAGCTCTAATGGGCACATTTACATGTGCCCACTATTACATTATTCTTCTGTGTCGTTATATTCATAACTTGCACACATAGATTCGTCACATTCACATGTGTCACAATCATCAATTGGTTCTACTGTTATTTGATTTAAATTACATAATTCTTTTTCAGAGTTGTTGTATCTACAACTTGTAACTGTACAATTTATTTTTTGATTCTTATCCATAATAATATCACCCTTTCTAAAATTATAATTAACATTATTGTTTATTATAATTTTATGATATTATTATTTGTATTTTATTATAAATTATTATCTTTTTTACATGTATTTTTTTCCAATTTATTTTAGCATTTTTTTCCGTTTAATTCACATTTGGTTGCATCTTTAAAACTTAGATACCACGACATTCCGTTCCTGTTTTCTCTTATCTCCTCTTGCCTTTTTTGCAATCCTTCAAATGTTGTTGGAGCTGGTTGTATTACTGGATTTCCTGGTGTCCAGTTTAATGGTGTTGCTGCTTTACAGTTATCAGCTGTTTGCAAAGCTTCTATTGCTCTTATTATTTCTGGAATTGAACGTCCGACTTGCATTGGATATATAAGTATAAGTCTTACCACTCCTTTATCGTCTATTATAAATACATTTCTTACTGTTTCTGTTTTACTTATATCATTTGAAATCATACCGTATTTCCTTGCTATTTCTCCATTCATATCTGCTATTATTGGAAATGGTACTATTGTCCCTGTTTTTTTGTAGATGTTATCTAACCATGCTAAATGTGAGGCTATTCTGTTTTTACCAATATTTTTTCTATATTTCCTATGCTATATAAAGGTATATTAATAATCCATTCATCTTTTCTATAATTAGACATTGATGTTCTTATATTAATTTTCGTGTTATACTTTTGCACAAATGATTTTAAGCTTTTAGCTTGTAAATTTTCTTCTGATTTAACTTCTATCGGAACTACATATGTTCCTAATTGTATTAAAAAATCCAGTTCTGCTGTAGCTTTTTCTGCACTCCAATAGAATATAGGTAAATCTTTATTAGATTTTAACTGCGTTAAAACAAATTGTTCTGTAAAAGATTCCTTAAATTCTGTAAATATGTCATTTCCTTCTAATAAAATTTTGGCATCAATTCTAGTCATAGCTCCTAAAAGTCCAACATCAAGAATATAAAGTTTAAATGCACTTGTATCTTGATAAGCTATAAGTGGAATATTAGGCTTGTTTACTCTGTCAATTTTATATATTAATCCACAATCAATTAACCAAGCTAAAGCTAGTTCATATTCTTTTGCCCTTGCTCCTTCTTTAATTAAAGCATATATAAATTTTTTGTTTTCTTTTGCTAATTGTGCTGGAATACTATTCCATAACATTTTTAATCTAGGAACAATTTCAGTTGGTGCATGTTTAGAAAAATCTTCTTCATATGCTTGTAATAATTTTAATTGAACTTTTCTAACTTTTTTGTAATCTTTTGTTTCGATATACTTATTTACAGCTGATGGCATACCACCTATAAAATAGTATTCTCTTAAATAAGAAATAAATTTATCTTTAAAAACAGTTATTAGATTCCAATCGTTCTCGTTTAATATTTTTACCAACTTTTCCTCTCCGAATAGCAAGTAAAAATTCTTGAAAATTCAATGGATATAAATCCATAAAATCAACTTTTCCCACTGGAAATAAAGTTCCCTCATGTAAGGCAACTCCTAAAAGTGAACCAGCTGCTATAATGTGATATTGTCTTGCATTTTCGCAAAAATATTTAAGAGATGTTAATGCTTTTGGAACTTCTTGAACTTCATCAAAAATTATCAATGTGTTTTTTGAATCAATATCAATATTACTTTCTAATTTTAATCCTTGTATTATTCTATCTATGTTAAAATCATCTTCAAATAGTCTTGCCATTCTCTCATTTCCATCAAAATTTATATAAGCAACATTTTTATAATTGTTCTTTCCAAACTCTTTCATTATCCACGTTTTTCCAACTTGTCTAGCTCCTCTTATTATTAAAGGTTTTCTATCTGATGTTTCTTTCCATTCTTCTAATTCTTTTATTTTTTCACGATACATATTTTTTACCTCCTAGTATGGTATAATATGTTTATTATATCATAATTATTACAAAAAATCAAATGAGTTTTTTGTATTTTGCGCACTTTTTCAACGGAGTTTTATGAACAAATATACATTTTTTCAAATGAGTTTTTTAACTTTATACTATATCTGATTTATCACATTTAATTCTGAAAAGTTAAAATAAATATATATATTTTTGTACTCGTCTAGTTCTATTCTGTCTATTAATTCATATAATATCTTTTTACTTGGATTTTCTAGTTTTAAAAATTCTTTTATAGTTTTATCCACCTCATCATCATTTTTAGAACTTTCTTGTTTTTCCATTATGAGTTTAATCTTATCTTGTATAATTTTTTGCTGTCTTTTCAAAGTTTCTCTTTCTTCTATAAATTCTCTTGAATATCTATGATATTCTTCATCTGTTATAATTTCGTTTAGATTATCTCTATATAATTTTTCTAGCTTTTTTAATACTTTTTCTATTCTTTCTACTATATCTCTCAAATTAGACTTTTCTTTATCAATCATATTATTATAATTGTTTTTGCACTTTTCATATATTTCTTTTAAGGCATTTTTATCACAATAAACTCTACATATATCCCTTATTGCATTTAGTGTTTTCTCCTCAAATTTATTATAGTTGTAATTTGCTGTTTTACATTTTTTATCTTTTCCTCTTGCTAAACTGCAATCTATATATCCTATCTTTTCTTTTTTTCCTCTATAACAAACTCTTGATTTTCTTCCACAATTATGGCAAAACATCAATCCTTTAAATAACAAATCATGCTTTGTGGTGGATACTGTTTTCTTACTTTTTATTATTTCTTGCACCTTATAAAATAATTCTTTTGATACAATTGCTTCGTGTGTGTTTTCTACTCTAATGTATTCTTCTGGAGTTTTCTTTCTTTTTTTCTTAATTTTATATGATATTGAAACACATTTGTTTTGAACTGTATTTCCAATATATGCTTCATTTATAAGGATTGCTCTAATACTTTTGGGATTCCATGTTTCTCTTTGATAACTCATATTCATATATTGACTAGGTGTTTTTATATTATCATTATCTAATATAGTAGCAATTTTTTGGAAACCATTACCAGTAGAATATAATTCAAAAATCCTCTTTACAATGTATGAGACATTCTCATCTATTTCTAGTCTATTTTTATAATTACTGCTTTTCTTGTATCCATATGGTGCAAAGCTCCCCAAATACTCTCCTTTTAGTTCTTTTTCTTTCAAGACACCTTTTATTTTTTTTGATATATCTTTTGCATACATATCATTTATGATTGCTTTAAATGGTGTAACATCATTGTTAGTACTGTCTAAAAATGTGTCTACACCATCTAATATAGAGACATACCTAACTCCCTTTTCAGGGAAATAGTTTTCTATATAATATCCTGTTTTTATGTAATCTCTACCAAGTCTTGATAAGTCTTTTGTAATAACCATGTTTATTCTTTGTACTTCAATATCCGAAATCATTCTATTAAACTCTGGTCTTTCAAATGTTGTTCCGTGAAATCCCATCATCTATGTATTCATCAATAAAAACAAGCTCATTATCTTTTATGTATCTTTGTAAAATATCTCTTTGATTAGAAACACTTTCGCTTTCTAATTTATCTCCATCTTCACGAGATAAACGTATATATATTCCTACTTTAAAAGTTCTATTTATTGTGCTACCGATTGCTAAAAAACATTTTCTCTCCTCCTCCTTGCTTGAAAAAGAATTAGTCTTTTGGCTAGGCGTTCAAGAAAGAAATACCGGAGGCGTGCTTTTTGCACGTCGAGGATTTTTTTTGTAGAACAACAACGCCAAAAGTTAATTATTTTTCAAGAGTTTCCTAGCAATCACCTGCTTAGGAATAATTCTAATGCTTTTTTCGATTTTTTTCAACTTCTTTTGTGTATTCTTCTAAATATATTTCAAATGCCTTTCCTAAACTTGCATTTATATTTTCTTTTTCCGAATTAAATATACAATATACCTTTTCCCTATCTTTCTGTCCTTCCATCTTCCACCTTCTTTGAATTCTCTTTTTATAGATATATTAAAAATTGCATAACAAAAGTGGCTTCGCCACGCGGACGCACACTCAGTAAAATTTGCTTCGCAAATTTTCCATGACTCATTCGCGATAGTATAAAAATAATAAAATAAATTTTTTATTTTTATATTTTCTCTCATTTCGTCCGCCCCTACATCACTCTACTATTTTGTAAATATTTATAACTTTTATAGAATATAAAAAACCGAAACTAAGATTTCGTACGCAGTGGAAACTGCTACGAAATCTAACTTCCGCCATAATTATCTTCTACGGAAAGTTATCCCACTGGGATAACTTTCCTAGAATATAAAAAAATAACAAGTTTCCTTTACTTGTTATTTAATATATTCACTTTTAGGCGCACTAATACCCTTAAAATAGAACTTTACTTTTAGACACACTTTTTCTGCTACGTTTTACACATTGCATTTTATGTGTTACAAAATTTACCTTTGCCACTTTGCAAAGTCGTCATTTTACCTTTGTTATTTCACAAAGTCATTGCTGAAAATCAACTTACCCTATTTCTAGGTATCACTATATACTTTATATTTATATAGTGAGCAATTTTTAATATACTTATATTGTACTACACTTTTTTGGAAATTGGAATATACACACCCTAAAATTTCTCAGCTTACTGTCGCAAGCATTTCAAAGCTTTCTTGTGTCCAGTATGCAAAAATTTTTTAATTAAGTACATGTTTCTATACTTGCTCAAAAATTTTCTTTATAATCTTATTATTGCAGCTTTCTATCTTATCTTTATACTTCATTTTTATAAAATATAATATTCCATACATTACTAATATCACAAGTAAAATCAACATCACTTGCACTTTTTGTTCTTCCGTTAACCCCATAAGCAACATTGTCATAATTACACCTCTTTGGAAGTTTCCTTTAAATTAATATTTTTTGTTCCCTCTAGTATTAGTTTCATTCCATCATATAATCCATATTTATACATAAGTTTTTCACATAAATCACTATTTTTATATGTTATATTTCTGCTTTTTTCTATTACCTTCATTATATCCCAATAATTATTGGACTTTTCTTTTATTTCTTCATCTATTTCGTTTATTTGATCTATATATTTTTTTATATTCTTTATGTTTAGTAATTTCAGAATGTATAGTGTCTGCTCTATCATCAAATAATTCTCCAATAAAATCACTATTTTTTTCAATATGTAACTCGTTTTCTAATTTTTCTAATATTTGTTCTATTAATTCTTTTTTCATATTTTCCTCCTAATTTTTATTATATTTATAACAAAATTCCCTTTCTTCAATATTACCAACTTTTTCCACAATGTTGATTTTATCATATCATATATAAGCTAATTAATTAGCCTATAATTATAAAAAAAAATTGTTATACTATTTATGATATTTTTTGTAAAGGAGTATTATTGTGAAATTATCAGATGCAATCTATCAAAGAGTTAAATATTATATGAATAATAACAATATGATTTCTTTATGGGATTTATATAAAGCAACAGGTGTTCCAAAATCTACTTTAAATTCATTATTTGGTAGTAGAAAAACAAAAATACCCCAACTTACAACTCTTATACAAATTTGTAGTGGCTTAAATACAAATTTAAAAGAATTTTTTAATGATGACATTTTTAAAGATGTAGACGATGATATGTAATACAAAAGATTACATTTATAGTCTCATTTTTTTATTATTTAATTTTAAATAATCTTTTCTGACATTCATCAATAATTCTCCCTCACTTTCTTTCATAGATTTCATCTACAATAAAAATATTATTTCATTTATTCTATTTCTTTCTTATAAATCCTAAAAACTCCTTTGTTTATTATCATAACACATTTGCTCATTTAAGTGAACACTTTGGTAGAAATTGCTCATTTTGATGAACAATTAATTTTACGGTGTTTGTTAAAATATTATTGAAAGGGGCGATTTGAGTGGATTTTTCTGATTTAATAGCAACAAAAATAAAAGAAATAATGAAAGAAAAAAATATAAATTCTAGTCAACTATCTAAACTTACTGGTATTTATCGTTCTACGTTAACAATGTTCCTTACTAGAAAAAATAGAACTATTAGACTAGAAAACTTACTATATATATGTGAAGCTTTCAATATGAAATTATCTGAATTTTTTTCTGAT
This sequence comes from uncultured Clostridium sp., assembly GCA_948471115.1. Lineage (GTDB taxonomy): Bacteria > Bacillota > Clostridia > TANB77 > CAG-508 > CAKPSH01. The sequence goes on along the minus strand of CAOKRJ010000037.1, from coordinate 4,479 downwards.
AAAAGATTTGATGAAGCTGAAGCTAATGATTGGAGAAATAAATAATTTTTTACGTCCTCAATGTGCATTAAGTAGGAGGTATCTCAAATGTCTTTTCAAATTAAACCATATAAAAAAAGAAACAGAGAATAAAACAATAAGATTTCCATTGTTTCTTCATCTTATCTAATTTAGTATTCTATCATTTTATTCGTTTGTTTCAAATACATACCATTTATCATCTATATTAACTTCTATTGCGTTTTCTTTTCCATATTGATACCCATAATTTCCTTCAAAATTCGCTTGATTATTTTCTGTTGGAATTTCACCAGAATTTACATTTGATGTAATGTTTCCATCCATCATTCCACAACGAAGTTCATTGCTTGTTCTTCCTGTATCATAATACAATTTTCCATTTACCATTACAATTCTTTCATTCTCTTGAATTTCATTTTGTACTTGTGATATATCTGATATTTTAGAAGCAAAATATGGTAAATCTTTATCTTTTTCTTTTAAAAATATTGTAAATGTATCGTCCACCAAAAACTCTCTTGTTTCTGATGGTATAATTCCTGCTAATTTCGTTGACATTCCTGCTTCACTCTTTATTTTTCCGCCCTCTTTGTCTAGATTAAATTTGATTGTTTGAAGTGCTTTATCTATAAAATATTCAGCTCCACTTGAAAAACGGAAAGGTTTATTTTCTAATTCTTCAAATTCTTTTTTTAAATCAAAACTTATATTAGGTATTTTTAATATATCCTTTTTTGAAAAGCTAGGACTGCCATTATATTCTTTAGTTCTTTGCCTTATATTATCATACATTTCTCCGAAGGTATTTGAATTATTACCTTTTGCTATGATAACCTCATCATTGCTTTTAGTTAATAATTTTATAGCAAAATCCTCTTTTGAATTATAATATAATACTATAACTTGATTTCTTACTTGTTCGTCTGTATCTGTATTTATTCCAAAATATTTTACATTATTATATTTTCCAAATGTTCCATTTTCTAGTTCTGTAAATACACATTGAAATTTAAACTCTTTTTTTAACATAGCATATAGAAAATAATCATCAGAATTTCTGTCTTCCCATTCAAAATTGTCAAGTATATCACTTGTTTCATTAAATTTTTCTTTTATTGCTTTTTCAATTTCTTCTTTTAATATTTTATTGGGATGTCCATATACTTTATAATAACTATCTTCTGATATATGTGATGTATTAAATGTACCTTTGTTTAAGTTCTCTACCATTTTTAATTGTAGAGCAAAAACTATATCTTGTTTTACTAAATCATTTTTCAAGTCATTCCATATTAAATTAAATGTACCACACCAAGCTGTATTATCTGAGATTTCATCTTCTAATGAAGTTACAATGTGTATATTTGAATTTGTAATACTCCCTTCTTTAGGTAAATTTTGCGTTGTTCCATATTTGATTCCAAAATACACTACACACGATATAATTACGATTAAAATAATTGCTACTACTATTTTCCCTATTTTATTGTTCATTCGTATCACCTTTTATTCCTTTCATTATTTAGACGCTTTTTTATTCATTTTTTGTTGGTGTTTTATAAAATTTATTAAAAAAATTTTAATGTTTCATTTTTAGTTAAAGTATATAACCAACTAACTTCTACTATATTTTTGAAATTTCTAGCTTTTATTCACTTTGAATCGTTTTGTATTATTGAAAATACGAAGAATGAACTAAAAAAATGTCCATTCCTCGTACAACTAAATAACTATTCAGTTTTAAAGGAGCATTTATTTACCTGGCATTCATTGCATTTTTCAATGCTGGGTTGTTCCCATGAATTTAATGGGCACTCCGTAGACACTCCTAATGACTCTCTTCTATTAAGCTGGCTTTGCTCCTTTCGAGCTTTTTTATCTTCCCACTTTAGATAAGAGGCATACGAAGCATATTCAGCCTTTTTTGCCCGTTTCCTTTTTTGCTCCTCGGAATTTTGCTTTTTTTGTTTTTCTATTGCCCGTTTCTTTTTTGACATAAGCAATTTTTCCTCCTTATTATTTTTTCTGTTAATGCAATTATTATATAACCTATTACATAACAGACAATATCTTTTATATCAAAAGTTGAACCTAATATTATTTTCATTACTCTATTATTATTTGCTATCAAGTTTGCTAAGTTAAAATATTGCATTACTTCAACTACTATTGCTAGAATTAAAACATATAAAGATAGATGTCATGTATTCTCCTTGCATATTTACTTAAATCTGTATTTATAATCTTTTTTCTATCTCTAATTTATCTTGAAGTTCTATTTTATTTCCTATATGCTTTGATATACAATAACTTGTAATAGATATAATTCCAGAAATTATTGCTATCATTCCATCATAATAATACTGTTTATGACCGTTGTTTTCTATATATTTTCCTAAATCACTTCCAATATCCTTTTCGAGATAATCTTCTTTAGAGTTATCCATATAATAAATTGTATATTTATCTACATCATCGCCAAAACCACTGAAATATATTATTTTCTTAGGGACTTTATTATTAAAGTTTATATGAGATTCAATGATGTTAATATTAGTTTTATTAATATATAAAATTTTTTCTTCGCATAGGGCATGAAACATGATTATAGGAATATAAAGTACTACTGCAAACAGACTTATAAGACTAATTATTGTTAATAAAATCTCACAAAATACTAAGCGTTTCCTTCTTTTCATTTCAGTCTCCTTATTCTAAATAATATAATATAGTCTTTTTTGATTGTCAATATTTTTTTATTGTTTTTCAATAATTCTATTTTGTAAGAAACTCTTTATACATAAAAAACTATACTACCACTTCTTGATAATATAGTTTCTAATTAAATAATTTATTTTTCGTTTTCTAATAATTCATTTACATATTTTTAAACCTTGAAATAGATATATAGGTTCATACTACCTTCTCATATTTTGTTTCATATGTATTAATGTCTTTTCTTCTATATACTGATAATACTAATGCTAAACTCATCATATTCATTATTAAGCTTATTAATCCATAAGAAACTAACGGTAGATTAAAATTTGCTATTATTCCAAATCCTAAATTCATTGCTACATTAAATAGACTCTGCAAAATAAACATAGTGGAAATTCCTATTGTAAGCCATTTTCCATATTCTTCTTTTATATTTATTGCGTTTTTTATTAGTTTAACATTGAATAATATTATAGCTAGTAGCATGCCTAAACTTACAACCCATCCATAATTTGCGAGTATTGAAATAAATGCCCATGCTTCTCCTTGTTCAAAACATGGTCTATATTCTAAGCCTATTCCTTCTACCTCTCCAAATAGTTTTGCAGATTTTATAATTTCATTTCTATCCATTGCTCCCCATCCTGAGCCATTGGAATCTATTCCTGGATAGAATGAATCTATTAGTATTGTTATTATGTATTTTCCAAAGTCGCTAGCTACATATATAAGTATTACTGATAAAAATAGTATTAATGGAATTCCCCAAAGTATTGCAATATATTTTTTACCTTTTTTCTCTAATTTAGATAATTTTATTGTAGATATTATCATATATACTAATCCTAAAATAAATGCTGTAGCAATAGATTGTGTCATTACAAAATGCAAAGAGATAATGCTTAAAACTATTATCTTAATTATATTTATATTAATATTTTTTCCACTTTGAGTGGTTATCTTAATTTTACTTTCTTTATTTATATTATATATAAAACCTACAAAAGCTATTATATATAGTGGAATTGCAATAACCATAGGCAAAATAAGTGTAGAAAAAACATATAAATATCTTATTCCATTAAGCGTCCCACCAATTCCATATGGCATTATAAAACATAAGGTAGCAATTATATAAAATAGCATTGGGTACTTGGACATTTTTCTGTAATCTATAAAGTATATTAAAGTACTTAAAATCATCCCTATTCCTAAAGCTAATATATAGTTACCCATATTAGTTCCTCTACTATACCTATAATCTAATGATATTTCATTTTTCATTCTTATAATTGTAACTAAAATACCAAATGCGATTAAGATTAATATAAGTAATACTAATTTCCAATCTAATTTTGGTCTATGTATTTTGTTTAACTTTTTTCCTAATTCTTCTGCACTTCCCATGTTTTCTATTGCTTTTTCTTCTGCTACATTTTCTTCTATTCCACTTTGTATAAAAGCCTCTTTTTGTTCCTCTATATGGTTTTTTAATTCTTCAGATATTTCATTTCTTATTGGTTTATACTTTATTTTCTCACATACATTATTTAAAAATTCATTAGTTTGCAAAGGAAACACCTCCTATTACTTTGTTAATTCCTGTACTAAATGTAAGCCATTCTTCTTTTTGGTCTTTTAATTGTTTTTTTCCAGTTTCTGTAATAGCATAGTATTTTCTTTTTTTTGCTGTTGATTCATACCAATATGATGTAATTAAATTTTTACTTTCTAGCC
>CAOKRJ010000036.1 GCA_948471115.1 uncultured Clostridium sp. | reverse complement strand
CAGGGTCATTTCATAAAATATTACGAAATTGCAATATTTCCAATTACTTCCAATAGTAAATTATCATTAAGCAAGCAGTTAAACATGTTAGATTTTACTGTTTGCTTTTTATTTCTTAAATAGTTTTTATGAATGCCTATACCCATTTTTCTAAATATATTTAAATTTTCTTGTGCTTTTTGACTTAATAATTTACACCTATCTTCATCATAGGTAACATCTAGAATATGATGCATACTTTCTATTTCCCAGTGTTTCCTTGTATATGATAATAAATTTTCTGCTGTTGTATTTTTGCTACTTAAATAGCAACTTATTTCTTTTGTTTTTCTATTATCTTTTTCTACCTCTCTTACTACAGCAAATATCTTTTTTAATCCTTTCCAATTTGCTAAATAATCAGTAAAAAAAGCTATTTCATTTAGTACATAACATGTTCTAGTTTCAATCCTTCCATGATTTTTTTCTTGAGTTTTATAAATTTCATATTCACAGTTCTTATCTGCTTCGTCCATATATTTATCATTAAACATTGAATATACGTCTTCATAAAAATTTTTTTGATTTGCTTTTAGTTGTAAAACATAGTCTCCTCCGTTTTCTATTATTGCTTGTGCTGTTTCCTTTTGACAATGCATTGCATCTGCTGTTATTATCATTCCCTTTACATCTAGCATCTCTATTAACTCTTTTACGGCTGGTATCTCATTTGTTTTATTTTCTACTGTTTTTTGTAATAGTGATATTCCTGTATTTGTATATGCTGTTACAATGTTCATCATCTTTTCTATTGTCTTAATTGCATCTGTTGATTTTATTGCTTTTCCATCTATCATTATCTGTGTAGGTTTTTCTTTTATCAAACTTTGCACTATTCCCACAACACTTAAACCTAACCATTTTGAATCTATCATTGCGAATATTCTTGTTATTGTTGACTTTGAAGGAATAGTTTTTATTCCAAATTCTTTTTCTAAAAATTCTTGTTTATTATTTCCATAATCAATTATTTTATCTAATTCGTCCATTCCACACAATATTGCTATCATAACCAATTTTAATATATCTATTAATGCATGTTTTATTGTATATGGATCTCTTTCATCTTCGATTATTCCAAAATACATATTAAATATCTCATTTGTATTCATTATTTATCACCCAATGTGATTTTAACATATTTTAATTAATTTTACAATTTCGTAATATTTTATGAAATGACCCTGGAAAGTTTTAACTTTTTTGAATTTCTTTTTCTCCCAAGTCTTCAGAAAACCTTAATAAATATCCATCTGGATCTTGCACTAAAAATTCTTTGTTTCCTAATAGTTTATTATCTTGTCTATACCAGTTTTCTTCTATCTCAAATGCTATTTTATAATCATTTTGTTTTAAGCTATTATATATTTTTTCTATATTATCTACTTCTAATTGAAAATTGATTCCATTTCCAAATGGATATTTTAATGGTGCTACATCCCATTTATCATTATCAGTTATTTCTTGCAACATGAATTGAATCTCTCCCAAGGATAAGAAAACAAATTTATTTTCTAGTCTTTCATATTCAATTTTGAAGCCTATTACTTTATAAAACTCTAAACTTTTTTCTAAATTAGTTACTGATAATTCAGGTATAATCTTATTAAAATACATTTTACTTATTCCTTTTCTTCTTTATTTTCCATTATTATTGATTTTGTGATTACTATTATCAATACAAATATTCCTAAAACAATAGATATATCTGCTATATTAAAGTTTGGAAAATTGAGTACATTTATATCTATGAAATCTATTACAAAACCCCTGAATAGCCTATCTATTAAATTACCTATTGCTCCAGATAATATTAATACTAAAGAAATTATAATTGGAAAATCAACTTTCTTACTATTATCCTTTAAGAATTTAATTATAAATCCTAGTATTATAACATTTACTATAATCACCATAATAATATTATTTGAGCCAATTCCAAATGCTGCTCCAGTATTTTTAGTGTATGTAAATTCCATAAGATTCGGTATTAGTGTTATATTTTTATTGATTAATGCCATCTTTGTTAATTGGTCCAATACTATAATTGCGATTCCTATTACTATTGATATTATTTTTTTCTTATTCATTTTTCTGTTTTTCCTTTACTTTTTTATAAATTAATATACTCGTAAACACAATACATATAACAATAGATATTAATTGTGATACTCTATAATTTCCTAGCATTAAACTATCAGTTCTTATTCCTTCTATAATTGCTCTTACAAGTCCATAAACAGCTAAATAGATATATGTTAGCTCTCCTTCATATTTTTTCTTATTTCTCAATTTAAAAAGCAATATAAACAATATAAAGTTGCATATAGATTCATATAAAAAAGTTGGATGCACTTCTATATAGTTTCCTTTTTCGACAATTCCCATTCTAAAAATGCTATTTGTTATAGTTCCATGTGCCTCACCGTTTACAAAATTTCCCCATCTTCCTATTGCCTGCCCTAATGGCAGAAATGGTACAATATAATCTAGCATGTCTAATATTTTTATTTTCTTTATTTTACAATATATAATTATGGTAGCAGTAGCTCCAATGATTCCTCCATATATTGCAAGCCCACCATTTCTAATATTAAAAATCTCTAATGGATTATGTATGTAATCTTCTAACTTAAATAGTACAAAATATAGTCTAGCACATATAAATGCTATTGGTATTCCAATCACTAAAACTTCTAGTACATCTTCAAATTTTATATTATATTTTCCATCATCTCTTTTTAATAATAATAGTGCTATTATAAATGCTGCTACTATAAAAATAGCATACCAATAAATATCAATACCACAAATACTTATTGCTATGCTATCTATATTAAAACTTATTCCTATTCCTGGAAATGTTATCTCTCTCATTATTCAATCCTCTTTTAAATATCTAATGCTTATATATAAACTCAGCAATATCTTCTATTTTTATATTTTTTATTCCTATTCTTTTTCCTTTACAATCCAATACTTCAGCCTTAATTTCATTATCCTTTATATCCAGTATTGTTGCTTTTGTTTTATCTTTCAATTCTACTACATCAAAAATTTTTAATTGCATTGTTGCTCCATTTCTAAAAAAGAGGATTATATTAATTTATATCTTTTAGGGTTAAAATCCTCTATTGGTTTCATTATATAACTTTTAATTTTTACTGTCAATTTTAACCCTAGTTCTTATCATTCATAATTTTCTGCATTTATTAATAGCTCCTAGTTTTCTATTCTTTCACATAATTCAACTGGTACTTCAAGAATTTCATCTGTATTTGTCATCGACATTATTTTGCATTTTCTTCCATCGTTTTCTAATAAATCAATAACTCTATATTTCTGTTTATCTTTTACATATATAACTATACTTCCTATTCTAAGTCCATTAAATACTCTCATAAATTTATCCTTTCAATGTAATGTTTATTTTTTTGTTGATGATTTCATCAGTTCTTCTAAACATTTCTGACATATTCTTCTTTCTTTAAATTCAATAAGGTTTTCTGTGTTACCACAAAAATTACATGACAATTCATGTTTTTCTAAAATTATTCTATTTCCATCTACAAAAAGTTCCATTTCTGTTTTTTCAACAATTCCAAACAGATTTCGTAGTTCTATTGGTATAACAATTCTCCCTAATTCATCTACTTTTCTTATCATTCCTGTACTTTTTGGTTCTTTCATTAATATTTTCCTCCTATGCTAATGATTATAACATACTTTTGTATGTTTGCAACATATTTTTGTTTAGTAAATAAAATGATATAGTTATTAAAAATAAGGAAATGGTGAGATATATGCTTGTAAATGAAGATTCTTTAAAAGAAGTATTAAGCGTAAATATAAAATCTGCAAGAGTAAAATCAAATCTTACCCAAGATGAACTATCTGAAAAAGCCGATATATCAAACTCATTTTTGAAGGATATTGAAAGTCGGTCGTTCAAGTGCAAGTCTAATAAACTTTATCAACTTGTGTAAGTCATTAGATAAAACACCTAATGAAATTTTAAGAGATTTCTTCTCTGAACAAGTAACTGACAATAATTTGGTGCAACAAATTAGTATGTTAGATGATTATGAAAAGAACTCTCTTTATACGCTAATACAATATTTTAATACTAATCATAGAGATAAATAAAGTCTTTTGACTTGTTTATCTCTTTTCTATACTATATTTAATTCTTCTAATTTTTCATATGTCTTTGGGCAAAATCGTTTTAGTAACAATGATATTACATATATTCCACCTGCTACTAAGCACATTATTCCAATAATTTCAAATTGCAATATTTGAGCTTCTTCAAAACTGATGTTATAGCTACTCATTAGCTCGAAAACTGATAATGACATCAATATTATTTCCTCCTCACAACATTGCAGATTTTATATCTATTCTATTTTAGCACATATTACATATTTCTTCAATATTTTTAAAAACATCTATGATTTTTTTATTTCGTGTATTCTTCGACAAATTTTTGATATTTTATATAATATCAGTTACGAGGTGAATAATTATGAGATTAGCAAAAAATCAAGATTTAAAAGTTGGAGATAAGTTACAAAAAGCTAGAATTGCGAACGGATATACTCAAGAACAAGTTGCTGAAATAATTGGTTGTTCTTCTAGATATGTAGGTCAATTAGAAACAGATACTACATCTGGAAGTATTAGTATTATTTTAAATTTGTGTAAATTGTATCATATTTCTCCAAATGATTTATATGGTGAATATGTAGATATAGAAATTGATCCAAACAATATCACTTTCTCTGGTTATATTAATTTGAATTCTGAATATAAGTCAATAGTCGATAATACTATAAATTATCTTAATAAGTTACAAAACAAATAAAATTAGTAAAATAAAGCACTTTAATTAAATAAAATGCTTTATTTTTTTATATTCTTTATATAAACTTAAATAACTCTCTTCTTGCACCATCCAAATCGCCTATTTGCCTTCCAAAATTCTCTGTTGCTGCTATTGTTTGTAATTTTATCTTTTCATTATATATTATCTCTAAGTTAATCACATCAGAATTGATTTTTTGATATGATTTAACATCATTAATACATGAAAAAATAATAGCTTTATTATTATCAAATGATGTTAAAAAATAAAATAAATATTTGTACTCTTCCCATATCTTTTTAATAAAATTTCTTATTTCTGGAATCATATAAATTTCCCTTTTATCGTCTTCATATCCTCCAAATGTAAGAAATAATTTTCCCTTCGCATCTTTTCCTGCCTTTGTTAGAATTTCTAAATTTTTTCTTATTCTTTCAAAATCATTGCCCAAAATTTCTCTTTTGCTTACTGAATATACAAACAATGTCATATTTTTTACCTGTTGTATATTTTCTATTGAATCACTTACATTAAACATTTTTCTCCTCCATTTATTATTTCCTTTTAAAAGCCCATACTGGACTACTTACTTTATTTTTTTTATATTCTAGCCAATAGCCTTGCCTTTTTTCACCATCCAATATTCCTAAGCCATATCTCACATACATATCTTCATCAAATTCTACAATTTCTTTTGTTTCTAATTCTCTTTTTGCTATTTCTATTGCTTGTTCTTTTGAATACTTTTGCTTTGATATTCCAATAGTACATTGTCCTTCTTCATCATAAAAAGTATCATAGTTAAATTTACTCATATGTCCTCCTTAAATAAAAATGGACATAGGGATTATCTTCCCTACATCCTATTTTCTAATTTTCTTTATAAGCATAGTGTTCATTGCTAAGCTTATAAACATTACTTTTACTTTCTAATAATTTTTGCATTATAGTTTTATTTGCATCTTCAGTTGTTATATCTAATTTTACTATTCTCTCTATTAAATTAACTGCATCTTTTAGTTTTTTCACATCAAAAATATAGATATATTCAAAGAGTTCCTTTGCTTTCATTATAAGAATATTATTATCTTCTAAATAGAATTGGTGGATTCTATCTACTCCCAAAGCATTTCTTAAAGTTCTTTTTTCATCATCATTTAGTTCATTATAATCTAACATTTTTATTCCTCCTATTATTATGCTGCTTGCTTATTATAAATATAATAATTTGATAATTCTTTTCTATCTCTTATTGCTTTATATTTTGAATATCCATGTTTTAAAATTTTATTAGCTCTTTCACATTCAACATCTGCAATCAAAGTTGCTAACATATGAAAATTATAAAACATTTTAGTCCCACCATTACAATATTCACGCCTTTTACCTTCATAATTTTTTATTACATTGAATTTACTTCTAGTTTTATTATTTTTATGATCACTTATTCTAATTGTAGGACAAGCACCATTATCAATTTTTAAATACACGCTTTTAGTGTTTTTTGAAATCTTAGTTTCTACTTTGAATCCTCTTCTATATAACATCTCTTTAATTTTATTTGCCATTCTCTTTTCTTTACTAATTTTAAACATATATTTTTCCTTCTTTCTTTTTTATAATAATTTTATGGAGTAGCCCTTAGGCCACTCCATTTTTTATGCTACTTTTTTTAATTTTTTCACTTTATTTTCTTGTTTTTTATTGTCATTAAAAAGGTCTAACTTCTTTACATAGTCAATGCTTTTTCTTAATGCTTTTAAATCTTCATCTGACATATAATAACCTGCTTTTTTATTTCTATTTATCATTTTTTTCACCTCTTATTATGCAGTATTTAACATTAATTCATCACTCTTTTTGTTAAATATTTCTTCTAAATTACTTGGAATCTCACAGTCTTTTATTGATATATTTAACACAACTCTATTCTCTCCATACTTTTTAACTAAACAAGATAATAAGTTTTCTGAAGCATGAAGTATTGTGTGTGAATCCATTACCACATATATATTATTAATATTTCCTATACTATCTAATTTTTTAGCTTCAACCTTTGAAATCACATTAGGAACTCCGAATCACTATATTTTCTTTATATGTATTAGCAATTTTATAAGCAAGTACCATCTCTGAAGCAACAATAATATCTCTCTTCTCTTTTAAATTATTCATAAGCTGTATTTTATTACCTTCTGGAAATAAAATCATAATATTGTTATCTGCTTTTGTTCCTTCGTTTTCTTGACTACTGCTAAACCAAATATCACTAGTATCTATACTATACATTGTATCTAAATGAATTCTTAAAGCTACAATTTTACAATTATCTAGTACAGGAATAAATATTCCTTTGTGTGATTTAAAATTCCATCTAAACTTTTTGTCTTTAAAAAAACCTGGTGTTCCACTTAAATCAATTCCTTCTTTTTGTAGTTCTCTACATATTTCTATTTTTTGATTTTCTTGTGTTGGTATTGTTTTAAATCCTATTTTTTCGATTTCTTCCATTGTAAAACCATATTTTAAAAGTTTCATTGTATGATCTGAGCTTAGAGATAATTTTTCTAAAAAGGCTTGATAAACAATATCTAACTCTTCTTTGTTTTTCTTTGTATTTGTAATAATTGATGTCATCAGATTATTGCTTATATCAGCCTCTTCATTAATTAATCTTTGATATGCTTCTCTGTTTGAAATGTACTTATTTTTTGCATACAGTCCTATTGAATATCCTCTAGCTTCACATTTTTTACAAATATAGCTATTATTACTTATATTTAATCTCATAGTTCCTTTTTCTGAAGAACAGAATGGACATTTTACATAAATTATATCTTTTCTAGAATATATCTCTTTTAGTCCTAATTTGTTCTTTACATTTATTATGCTAGTTCTATTCAAAATTTCCTGTTGTTTCAATTTATTTTTCCACCTTTACTATTAATTTCATACCAGTTCTTTCTTCACCATCAAATTCCACTTGTGTAAATGCTGGAATACATACAATTTCTATTCCTGATGGCGTCAAAAATCCTCTTGCAATTACAATTGCTTTCATTGCCTGGTTTATTGCTCCTGCACCTATCGCTCTTAATTCTGATTTTTCCTTTTCTTTTATTTGACCTGCTATTGCTCCTGCAATAGAATTTGGATTTGATTTTGCTGATATTTTTAAAATTTCTTCATACATTTTTATTTCCTTCTTTCTTCTATTTTTTTATATATGACAATCCACAATGGTTAGTTCCCATTCTGGATTTGCTGTTTTTATAAATTTTTCTTCATAATTTTTTTCAAATTCTGCTTCTTGTTCAGGTGTTGCATCTGATATAGCCCACCAGCCCATTTTTCCTGGTTCGTGCCACTCTCCATCTGGTGTTAATACAGCATAAGTAGAAAATTGCGTAAAACTTTTTTTATACTCTTCTTCTGTTGGGTATTTCTTTTTTAAGTATTCTTCTGGATGGTATGATTCTTTTAAAAATTCATCATAAGGTTTTAATTGTTTTTCCATTTCGTTTTTTATTAAATCCCATCTTATGTCTTTTACTAATGCTGAATTATCATACTTATAATAAGCAAACTTTCCATCTTTTGATATTACAATTTCTTTCTTTTCTTTTCCGATTTTCTTTAAATGTATGCATCATTATATTATCTGCTTGCTTAAAATCTACATCTTCTTGATATTTATATTTAGGTACTAATAGCATATCAGACCATCTTCCGACCTATTTCATACCAATCCCATTTAGAATTTGGATTATATGTAGAATATACGCCTCCATCTTCTGATATTTCTTCTTTATTACAGAATCTAGTTTCATATTTATAAATTCTTTCATTACTCCATTTAGCCATTATAGGTACTTTTTTTATAAATCTTAAATGTTTAATATTCCTAAAATGCTCTCTTCTATATTTTCTTTTGTCTTTCATATATTCTTTATATAGTTTCTTTAGGTAATTAATTCTATCTTTTCCATTTTTTATAACTTCTTCTTTTGTCATTGCAATATATGGATCAACTTCCATACCTTCATAAAATGGCTCTAATAAATCTTCAACAGTTGTATTCTCATCTGTAAAAACAGCTACTGAAAAATGACTCATATTTTCTCCTCCTTAAAAATAGAGCAAGATTAACTTGCCCTATTATTTTTTATTTTAAAATTTTATTATGCACTTATCACTTCTTGTTTATATTTACTATTTTTTATTAATTCTATAAATTCATCTGCCGTTTCCTTAATCTTATTGGATAAGCTCATAAACTCTTTTATATTATCTTCTGCCCAATTCGTTATATAACTAAAACTACAAAGAGATGTATCGAATCCAAAATAATCTGCGACTAAAAAAGCTACACTTTCAACAAATATTTCACTTTTATTTCTATCTGTTTTATATACAAAATCATCATACAAGCAATGACAAAGTTCATGTATTAATACAGCTGTTTTATCATCTTGTGATAGACTTTCTTTTAATACAATTTTTTGATTTTTCTTACTATAATATCCTTTTTGAATACCATTAATTTCTTCTGTTTTTACAGGAACTGGAGATATTTCTAATAAAGTATTATACAATTCTTCTGTTGTATTATTTTCTAGTATATCATCCAATATTGGTATTCTTTTATTGCCTTTCTTTATATAAGTATCTCCTATGTCATATACAGCAACTCGTTTATATGAAATTCCTTCAATAACTTCTATTGTGCCACTAGCATTTCTTTCTTTTTCTTCTTTTCCATTTACATTTTGCTGTCCTTCTATTGCTTTTTGTTTTTTATATTTTATCGGTGTGTAAATAAAAATAGTTTTAGGGTTCTTTTTTACTCCTCTTCCTAGCTTATTCCAATCGCAAAAGCCTTTTACAATTGTTGCATTTGGATTTTGAACATATACTAGCACTGTATTCCTAAAACTATAATTATTTTTTATTTTATTTACCATGCTTAAAAATTTGGGATAATCTCCTCTTTTTATAACATTTTGCACACCTTCTAATAATTTGGCATAATTTACTTTATTTCTAGGCACATTTTTCACCTCTTTTTATAATTTTATCTATAACTCTCATAGTAGCAATTCTATCTTTACTATTATTGATGTTATCTATACAGGTATCTATTCTTGAATAACATTGGTTTATTTTTTCTCTATAATATAATACTTGTTCCTGAGTACCTGTTTGTCCAACAACATAAATTAATGTTTCATATTCTTCTATTTCCTTGTGTAAGCTATTTATTTTTCTAGTTTCTTTTTTTATTACTCTATTTGCTTCATTTACAAAATCTTTTATTCCTTTTAACATCTTTTATTCCTTCTTTCTTCTATTTTTTCTTTCCATTTTCCTATAAAGAATTCTGGAGTATAAAATACTTTTCTTTTTTCATTTAGTAATGTATTACCTAATATGACTCTTCCTGGAATGTTATATAATGAAAGCTGAATATATGCCATGCAAAAACATATAAAGTCAACATCTTGGGCTTCTACCAACATCTTATTTCTATAATCTATTTTATTTTCATTTAAATATTGAGCAGCACCTAATAATAAAACTCCACTACCACATGCTGGATCTTTTATTAAAATAAATTTTTCTTTTTTTATCTCATCTTCTGTTAAAACAGTAGAACTCATCATTTTTGCAATATGCATTGGTGTAAAGATTTGACCTCTCTGCCTTGAATTTGCACCTATCTGACCAAATATCTCTCCTAAAACATCCTCTATCTCGTCATTCTCTAAATACATTAGTATTAATTTAGTTGATAGTTCAATAAAAATTTTTAATTCAGATTTTTTATATTTTTTTGTAATTTGTAAATATATATTTTCATCTTCTTGTGAATAATCAAAATTATTTTTTATTGCTATTGCAAACATAACAACAAAATCTTTAAATATATCAACAGAATTATACTTACCATTGTCTAATAAACCTATAAACTCTTTATATCTATTATTTATTTTTCTTTTCATAAATTTCTCCAATCTAAAAAGAAGATAACTAAGTATCTTCTTTTTGTCGTTTTATATTAATTTTCAATACACAAACTCCAAACTTCACCTGTTTTTATAAAATTGCTGTTATTATTTAAAGTTTGCCTTATTTTCTCTCTAACATGATTATTACTCTCTGCTTTTTTGGATTCTTTTAAAATATTATAGATTTGCTCTATACTCGCCTTATTATTTAAAAATTCTAATGTTGCCTGTATTAAATCTCTCCATGTTATTTTAGTAAGATTCATAATATTTTCTTTTACCGTATTAGTTTCTTTTACATTAAATACCCATATTTTATTCTTCTTAAAAACTAAAATATGCTCATGTTTGATTGCAATAAAAGAATTGTTACTATACAATTTATTGTCAGACACACAATTATGCTGAATTTTTATTATATGGCTTTCTAAATCACCAAACCATTTCATATCTTTTATAGGACTGTAATAGTTTCCTTTTTTTCTTATATCTCCTAACAAAGTTATATGTCTTCCACCATTTACTAAACTATGATATATTTTCTCATTTACTATATCTAATTTTTTTATAAATTCTTCATAACTCATATTATTAGATAAATCGTTAGGTGAATAGCTATTTCGCTGCTTTTCATATCTGATGATGTCCCAGTAAGGTGGGTGTGAAAAAACAAAATCTGAACCTGAAGGAATCTCATCTACTAAAGCGTCCCATCCATTGTTTAGGTCTAGATGCAGGCTATTTCTAATATTCAGCTCTTTTGCGACATCTTCGCCAGTACCTCCACCAGAAAAAACCTCAACGAGTTTTTTAGGCTTAGAACTTGGATAAAAATGTTCAATTAAATCTTTAATAACATATCCTGAACAGTTGCCACGATATGAAGAATTACCATAGTTTCCTCTTTCTTTATAACTTATTACACTTTGCATAACTGCCTCCTATAAATGTGAATATTTACCACATTTTTTGCATCTCATATATCTTTTTTGACCTATTTTTTTGTCTTCTTCACTTGCTTTTTCTAGAACAAATACTCCATTTCTAAAACAATCACATAAATCTCCTGAGATTCTTGACATATCATATCCATACTTTGTAATTTTATCTTTATCTCCATACCAAATCTCATTTGCAAGTTCTTGTTCTGTCATAGGTATTTTGCTATTTTCATCTTTAAATACTAGATTACAAGATTCTTCGATTTCTTCATCTAATTCCTGATATTCAATATCAGTTGGTATGTTAAACATTTCTAGTACTTCTTTTAATGCTTCTATATCATTTAATTTTGGATTTTCTAATATTCCACCATCAATTAATCTTTTACATTCTTCATATAATGAATACTCATATCCTTCATCGGTTTTATCTATCTTTAGATAGTTTCCACTTTTTAATTTATAATTTTTAGACATACTCTTTTTCTCCTTTTATTTAGATTTTCCACTCATATTTGAATTCTTGCGAATATTCTTTTAATTTTTCTACATTAATTTGACAAAAATCAATTGTTTCGCCTTTTTGTGCATTTTGGTGAGCTGGAACTTTACTATAAACTTGTTCTATTATTCCTAGTTTTAATAAAAAGTCCGTCATACCACTATTTTCAGAATAATTTTTTATTGTAGTTGTTTCTGGGAAATACATATAATTTTTCATATTAACAGTACAAACCGTTTCACCTTTATCTATGTCATTTACAATCATAATAGACATACATTGTGGATTATATAGATAGTTTCCTACTTTAAAACTACATTCTCTTTTTCCCTTATACTCAAATGTTTTACATTTCATTTTTAATTTCTCCTTTTTTCTTTTTATAGTAAAAATAAGAAAGTAGACAGCCTACTTTCCTATTTCAATTTTATTTTTTTATTCCTTTAAAAAGGGAGATCGTCATCACTTGAAATACTAAAATCTGGTGTTTCAGCTGAAGAAAAATCTCCAAAAGCATTAGATTCATTATTTTCTTTTTTGCTATCAGCAAAATATGCTTCTTCTGCTACTACTTCAGTTATATAATGTTTTTGTCCTTGATCATCATCCCATGTTCTTGTTTGTATTCTTCCTATAATTCCTACTTGTTGTCCTTTTTTGAAATATTTACTGCAAAATTCACCTATTTTACTCCATGCAACTATACTTATAAAGTCTGCTTGTCTTTCTTCCCCTTGTTTTACAAATCTTCTGTTTACAGCTAAATTAAAGCTTGCAACTAATGTGTTACTACTTTGGGTATATCTCACCTCTGGATCTTTTGTTAATCTTCCCATTAATATTACTTTGTTCATTTTTCATCTTTCCTTCCTATTTTAAATTTTTTTATACAAATAGAATATATTGGTGCTTCAATTTCATCATCTTCTCTATACATATCTACCATATCAGTTTCCTCAAATGGGTTTTCTGTATTAGATATTTCTTCTGAAAGCACTACATCATATTCTTTTATACCTTTTTTACTCTTTTATTTGCTACTCTTCTAGCTTTTTCTTTACTTTTATGTAATCCAAAAAATTCAATACCTTCTTCTCTATCTTCATCAAAATTATGATAGATAAATTCATATACTAAATATAATTCCATAATTTAGTTATCCTCCAATTTTAGCATTATATGTTTTAAAATTTCTTCAATAGTATTTAGTTTTATTGCAATCTTTCCTAGTTCTAATTCTTTATTTTCTATATTTTTAAAATCAATATAATAAAAAAAAGCTTTTTTATTTCCTTTAATTTCGTATGCAAGATTACATATTCCTTTCTCATTTTTATAGTAAATCTCCCCATTATAGTTTGTAATAATACTATTGATTTCGTTTATTATTTCTCTTGTTTTATTCTCTTGTTTATTTTCTTTTATAATAAAAATTGCTTCGTATTTTTGACACATTTTGTTTTTTCCTCCATTCTTTTATGCTACTAGTAGGTTTTCTAAAAGATCTTGTTGTTCATAGTCAGCTTCTTCTATCTCAGTATCAAATAAACATGATAAGAATCCGATTACATCTTTTTTAGTCCATGTATTTCCTCTAAAAGCTTTTTCTCTATAATCTAAAGGTAATCCTATACATAATTCTAATTTAGAATCACTTTTTTCAAAATCATATTTACATAGCTTTCCTTTTTCTACTGTTTTTAGGAAAATGCTTAACCAATAGTTTAAATAAATATTATCCTCTTCTGAGTATCTAGTCTTTTTTCCATACAAATATATTTTTCTTGGTAAAATTCTATATTTACAATGTATGGTAAATAGTTCTTCAGTTAAATAAGAGTCTTTATTTACTCTTACTTGGCAAGTATTATTTAAAAACATTGTGGGATATTTAGGAAATCTTTTACTACTGTTTAGTTTTACCATTTCTCTTTTATCCTCTACATTGAATTCACATCCCATTATTTATGCACTTCCTTTCTCTAATGCTTCTAAATAGCATTGTCCATATAAATCATCGTGATATAAATAATCATTAAAATACCTTGATGGATAATATCTTTTTTTGTATTTTATTAGTGTAGTAGGTAATTTTCCATTATACCAAGTAAATTTTTGTGTTGCTTCATATATATTGCTTTTAAATTTATCTGGAAAATCTGAAGCAAAGACTAAAGCCTTTGTTTTAATATTGTTTAAGACTTTAATGCTAAAAGTATTATCTGCAACAACAAAAGGATTTCCTTTAAAAAATCCCATAAAAATACTGCTAAAATTTCTTAAAGCAGCTAACCCCAAATTATATTTATCCATTGTTTCTAGTATGGCTTCTGTATCAGTTATATCAGTAGTCTTACTTAAAAAATCTACTGAATGTTCTGTCCCATTCATTGCTAGTACAGTATTGCCTCTTATAAATGGATGGCAATTTTCATCACACTTCATTCCGAACAGATGCTAATCTTGTATGAAATAATGCCCAGTCATAATTCGTTTTCTTTAATACTCTTGCTATATCTCTTACATCTAAATTAACACCTTTTTCAACTTTTATCACTTTATTATTTTTTAATAATGCGAATCCGATTTCCATGACCTCCTAATTGATCTTCTAAATATTTTAAATACTTATCTAATCCATATATTTTGTCAATTTCTCTTTCTCCTTGCTTATTCATTAATATGACTCTACACATCAGCTGTTACCTCCTTATATTTCTTTGCTATAATTTCACCTATTTTTTTTGCTTTTTCACTATTAAAATCTTCACTACCAATTAATTTATTTATGTATCTTGTAGTATCTATACAAAAATCACAAGCTTTTATATATTGTTCTGCATTTCTAAATTTCAATAATCTAAATTCTAATGTTGATACACTAGATACTGTATTAAAAGCATTGTATCTATCATTGTCATATATTGTCGATTGGCAATAATGTCCAAAATATCTTCCCCAAAATTTCTCTGTTTTTTGCCTGTTTGCTATCATTTCGTTTAAAATTGGCTGGAATAGTTCTCGTTTATACTGATCAATTTTAGTTTTAAAATTTGTAGAAACATGAAGATGCGTTCCACAATCATTTCCAACATATTTCGCAAATTTATTGATTTTTCTACATATATGGTGAAATGACTTTCTACTATAAAAAATAACTGACTTCCATTCTAATCCTCCAATACTACCATCTGAGCAACCTATAAAATTGTATTTTTTTAATTCATATAGTGATTTTGCTCTACTTGATGTTTCAAATTCAAATGAAAAACTAATTTTACTTTCTTTTCCCTTATATTTGTAATTTTTGGTAAAATAGTCGTTTCCTGCCCTACATTCTCTACATATATAATCTTGGCTGTTGATTTTTTGTACTTCATAAGCAAGAAATTCTTTATTACAAGAAGAACATTTTCTATATTCTAAAAATCGTTTTATTTTTAACATCTTTTATCTCCTTCCCTGCTTAATTGCAAAAAAATAACTATCTAAATGATAGTTTTGTTTTAAGCAGCATTTTGAAGTAAATTACTACTTTCTTCTATTTTTTTGTTAATTGAATCTCTTTCTCTTATGAGAACATCTGAATAGTCATAAAGTATCTCTAGCTCATTATATTTTACGACAATAGCAAGTATCATTTGTAATCCTGAATCATTATCAATTTGTGTTATAGATTCAACATCATCTACAAACATAAAAGTATTAATTCCTGTAACTTTATTTATTAGAGTTGCTATTTCTATATCTGCTCTTAGTTTATAAGATTTTGAAAGTTTTTCATATTTTCTTCCACAATACTTTATTTCATAAACATCTACAATTTCACCAGTTTCCTCATCTATACTACTAAATTCAATTGTTACATTTTTTAGATAGTCCTTTACTTTTTTCATCTGTTCTTGGATTATTAATAGATTTAATCTTGTGGCAATTTTTACTTGTTTAGTGTATTTATCTATTTTTTTTAACATTTCTTCACCTAACTTATCGAACTGCTCTATTTTCTTTTTTGCATTTACAATATCATTATGTTTTATTTCTACTTCTTTATTAAATAAATCTATCTCAGACTTTTCTTTTTGCAAAATATCTATTTGAGATTTTAATTCATCTCTTTTTTTAGATTTTTCTTGCATCTCTGGAGTTTTCATTTCTGTATATTTTTTAATCTGTGCTTTCTTTTTCTCCATTAGTTCTTGTGTTTCTTTTTTTAGATTTTCTATTTTTTCTGCAATTGTATTAACATTTTTCTTATATGTTATTTTTAATGCTTTTATTAGATTCTCATTTTTTATTTCTTGCTTACAGGTTGGACAAGTAGATGTTGTAGATTCTACATTATTTAGGTTTTCTAATTCTTTCTTTTGCTTTGTTTGTAATTCTTGCAATTCTACTTTTATGTTATTGTTTATTTTATTTTCTAATTTTGTTATGTCTTTTTCTAAATCCTCCAAAGTTACTATATTATCTGTATTTTCAATTAACTTTTCATACTCTTTTTCTAAATTGTTTAGTTCTTGCTGTTTTTCAAATTCCTTTGGATTTTCTTCTTTTTGAATTGCAATGTTTATTAGCATATTTTTACTACCTGTTAGTTTGTCTAAGTCTGAGTTAAGCTCTTTTATTTCTGCTCTTCTGGCTTTGCAAAACCCTTTAATATCTACTACTTTTTCTTCTAATATCTCTTGCTCTTCTTTTTCTAATAGCCTAAAAGCATCTTCATCTGATATTGCAGGTAATATTCTAAGTAATAAATCTCGCTGTTTTGATAGGTCTAAACTTCTAAAGTAATTTGGATAATAGCTACAAATAAAAGCATGAACATCTTTATAAAATCTTGTCATAATTTCTTGTGTTGTTCTAATACCATCTAACATTACGAAATTATCTTTTCCTTTACATCTTGTTATTATGTGTTCTGAACCTGCATTATCTATTATTGTCATGCTTGCAATTGTATTTTGGCTTGTCATAACAGTATCATTTGCAACTTGCTCCTTGTTACTTCCAGTTAAGCTGTATCCTGTTAAAATCCATAATGGTAATGCTCCTATTGTAGTTTTGTTTTTAGCATTATCACCTACAATATATGTAATATCTTCAAATTTTACTTTGAAGCCATCTGGTAAACCTTTATAATTTTTTACATTGAAAATATTTTTTATAATCATATTCTTTCCTCCACTTCTTATTTCTTAGGCAATTTTCTCTGCTGTAAATAATTTATCTAGGTCTTCTGGCTGAATACTTTGTATTTCTTCATCATTTATAAATTCACCGTTTTGAAGTTCATCTATATTATTTTCATTATCATTATTGTTGTCATCAGCACCACTACTATTATCATTTTTTATTTCATCAACGACAGGAATAGCAAATACTTCTTGCATAGAATATCTATATGCTCCGTGTTAAAGCTGCATATACTGCCCTTCCTTTTTCATCATAACCTGAACCTGGTATTTCTACTTCAATACAGTCTTTATTTGAATCTTCAACATCAATAAATTGGTATTTCATAGTTAGAAATACTTTATTTCCTTGAGCTGAAAAATTTACAACTTTTACAGGCAAAATAATAACCTTATACTTTACAAGCAAAGGGTTTACCATTTCTATGATTTCTTCTGATTTTGCAAATTTATAATTTTTTTCTTCATCCAATTCTGTTTTTTGAATTGG
>CAOKRJ010000035.1 GCA_948471115.1 uncultured Clostridium sp. | reverse complement strand
TATATTCAATATACACTTTTTGATATTATGTTGCTCTCATCAGCGTCTATATTATTATATCATCTTTATTAATTATTGTCAACTAATTTTTTTTGATTTTTATACTTAGGTATCTGTTAAGTAATTCGTGGCAAAGTTTTTGCCTATAAATTTTTGTGTATATTTTGATTCATTTTTTCTATTTTCAATTTTCTATGTTTTATCATAACTTTTTATAAAGGGAAATTGCACTATGATAAAAATTTTATTACTCCTTCGTAAGCACCTCAAATAAGCTATAATACCTGCAAAATTGCTCCCCTTTATTTCCCTTAATAATTTTTCTTAAATTTTTATCACAGTTTTATTTATATATTAATTCACTTAATGTTTTATTTTATAGTCTCTTCTTTATTTGTGGATATTCATTTATACTTTCTTGTTTAAATGTATATTCTTTCTTCGTTTTCATTTTTTCTCTTATATTTTATTCTATTTCTTTTGTATACTTTTCTTCATATTCTATCATTTTTTGATATTCTTTCTTCCCAAACATTTCCTTTAACTTTTCTACATCTTCTTTTTCTCTTACATTTGTACTTATTTTTTCTTTTATATGGTAGCTTTATTTATAATCTATCAAATAAACTCAATTGATTACTTGTGCTCATTCCATCTAAGCATCCAAATTTATCCAATAAATCTATTATAGATTTTCCTGCCTTTGATCTTTTCATCAAGTCTTCTTTTGAGATAAATTCTCCATCTTTTCTTGCTTCTACTATACTTTCAGCAGCTACCTGTCCAAGACCTGATATACTACATAATGAAGGTCTAATTCCTTCAGGCTCCATTTTAAATTTAGTAGCATCTGATTTATATATATCTATTGGTAAGAATGATATTCCTCTTTTATACATTTCTAGTACATATTCTAAAACGTTATACATCCCCTTATCTTTTTGCGTTGCAACATTTCCAAGTTTATCTATTTCCTCCATTTTGTCTTTTACCTTCTTCTCACCAAATATCATAAATTCACTATCAAATTCATCTGACCTTATTGAGTACATTGTTGCATAATAAGCCTTTGGAATATGAACTTTAAACCATGCAATTCTAAAAGCATTAATAACATATGCTGCTGCATGTGCCTTTGGGAACATATATTTTATTTTTTTACAAGATTCTATATACCATTCTGGAACATTATTCTCTCTCATAAGAGTTTCTTGGTCTTCTGTTAAGCCTTTCCCTTTACGGACTGATTCCATTATTTTAAATGAATTTTGTGAAGGTAATCCCATACTCATTAAATAAATCATAATATCATCTCTTGTACATATAGCTTCTGATAGAGTTATTGTCTCATTATTAATTAATTCTTGTGCATTGTTTAACCACACGTCTGTACCATGTGATAAACCTGATATTCTTAATAATTCCTCAAATGTACTTGGTTTTGTATCTACTAACATTCCTCTTACAAATTTTGTTCCAAACTCTGGTACTCCAAATGTCGCAACTTCTGAATTTATATCCTCTTTTCTAACTCCTATTGCTTCTGTTGATGAAAAAATAGACATTGTAGTTTTGTCGTCCAATGGTACTTTAGTTGGGTCTATTCCTGTTAAATCATATAGCATTCTTATAACTGTTGGATCATCATGACCTAACATATCAAATTTCAAAATATTTTTATCTATTGAATGGTAATCAAAATGTGTTGTAACAATATCTGAATCTGGATCATCTGCTGGATGTTGTACTGGACAGAATTCATAAATTTCATGTCCTGTTGGTACAACTACAACTCCCCCTGGATGTTGACCTGTTGTCCTCTTTATTCCTGTACATCCCTTAGATAGTCTATTTATTTCTGCTGAACTAATAACTTGATTTCTCTCCTCAAAATATTTTTTTACATATCCATATGCTGTTTTTTCTGCTATTGTTCCAATAGTACCAGCTTTAAATGTAGTTCCTTTTCCTAAAATAACCTCTGCATATTTATGTGCTTTTGTTTGATATTCTCCTGAGAAATTTAAATCGATATCTGGCTCTTTATCTCCATTAAATCCTAGAAATGTTTCAAATGGTATATCTATTCCATCTTTTACAAGCTTTTTTCCGCATTTTGGACACCATGCATCTGGAAGGTCTATTCCATTTTTAAATCCATGGTCAGAAAAATCTGAATATTTACACTTAGGGCATCTGTAATGTGCTTTCAATCCATTAACTTCTGTTATACCTGTCATATATGCTACTAGTGATGAACCAACAGAACCCCTTGAACCAACTATATACCCATCTTCATTTGATTTCCAAACTAATTTTTGTGCAATAATATACATAACTGAAAATCCATTTTTAATAATAGAATCTAATTCTTTTCTAAGTCTTGTTTCTACAATTTCTGGTAATGGATTTCCATATAATTCATGTGCTTTATTCATAGCAATATCTTCTATGTTTTTTTCACATCCATCAATATATGGTGTACATTTATCTGGAGATATTGGACTTATTGGTTCACACATATCTGCTACTTTATTTGTATTTGTTACAACTACCTCATATGCTTTTTCTTTTCCTAAATATGCAAATTCATTTAGCATTTCTTCTGTTGTTCTTAAATATAATGGTGCTTGATGGTCTGCATCGTCAAACCCTTGTCCTGCTTGCAAAATTCTTCTATATATTTCATCTTCTGGATCCATAAAATGTACATCACAAGTAGCACAAACTAATTTATTTAATTTTTCTCCTAATTCAACTATTTTTCTATTTATAGCAATTAAGTCATCTTTGCTTTTTAATATTCCTTCTCTTACTAAATATTCATCATTTCCTAATGGTTGTATTTCCAAATAATCATAAAATTTTGCAATATTTTCGATTTTTTCTTCTGAATATCCATTTAAAATAGCTTGATATAGTTCCCCTTGGTCACATGCACTACCTATTATTAATCCTTCACTATATTTTTTATATATACTTTTTGGTATTTTAGGTTTTTTATAAAAATAATCTAAGTGTGAAAATGATATTAATTTATATAGATTTTTAAGTCCAATAGGATTTTTTGCTATAATTATTGCATGATATGTTGGTAGTTTCTTTATGTTCATATTTTTAGAAGATATTGTATCTATATCATTTAATTTTGTAACTCCTTGCTCCCTTAATCTTTCTAGCATTACCTCAAATACTTTTACAAGTGTTTTAACATCATCTAGTGCACGATGTGCTACATCTACTTTTATTCTTAAATTTGCTGCAATAATACCTAATTTGTATTTTGTATATTCTGGAAATAAATCTTTTGCTAAACTTAAAGTATCAATATATGTATTATCAAGTTTTAATCCTAATTTATTTGCTTGATATCTTAAAAATCCTATATCGAAATTGGCATTGTGTGCAACTAATACATCATCTCCACAAAATTTTATAAATTCTGGAAGAACATCTTTTATTGTTCTTGCAGATTTAACCATATCATCTGTAATATGTGTAACTTGAACTACCTCATAAGGTATTGGTTTTTCTGGATTTACAAAACATTCAAATTCATCTATAATTTTTCCATTTTTAATCTTTATAGCTCCTAATTCAGTTATCATTTCACTTCTATATGGTATTCCTGTGGTTTCAATATCTAGAACACAATATTCAGTATCAATATCTATATTTCCATCTCCATACACACTTGTTTGGCCATCTGGGCATAAATATGCTTCAACTCCATATAAAACTTTTATATCATTATTTCCTTGTTTTACAGTATCATTTGCATGTGGAAATGATTGTGCTACACCATGGTCTGTAATAGCAATAGATTTCATTCCCCATTTTCTTGCTCTATTTATTAAATCCTCTACTCGAGTAATTCCATCCATTTGACTCATTTGTGTATGCATATGTAGTTCTACTCTTTTGATTTCTGCATTATCCATCCTTGTTAAAATTTCTTTTTTAGGTAAACTTATTACTACATTTGCAATAATTGTTATTTCTCTTGCATAAGGGTCAAATTGTGCATTTCCTTCTAATTCTACATGACTATTTTCTTGTAATTGTGGTCTAACCTCTTCTAATTTCTCAGGTTCTACAAAGGATTTACATGTTATAGTACTGCTTCCATCATATATATCAAAACAATACAAAGTTTTTCCATTTCTTAGTTCCCTTTCTTCAACTCTTGTAACTCTACCTGAAATTGCTACTTTCCCACTTTCAGCTGTAACCTCTTTTACTTTTATCATTTTTTCATTTATTTTAGCTCTTTTTGTTCCTATAATTATTGGACTTATTTCTTGAATTGGTGATTCTTTTTCAATATTTTTTTCTTCCTTGTCCTCTTTTTTATTAGAATTTGCATTTATGTATTCTATATTTATTGTGGCTTTTGCTACATTAAATCTATTTTTTAGATATATCTCAAATGATAGAATTTCTCCTGTTTGTATCTTAATATCTGTTTGAAGAAATATACTTAATTCTTTTGTTTTTTTTGACATTGTTATATTTGAAATTTTTGCTTTCATTATGTTATTTTTTTCTTCAAAGTCATTAAATATTTCTGAAACTTTTTTCTTTTCTGCCATTTTATTAGTCTTCCTTTTCATAATATTTTCTTATCATTTTATCAAATCTAATAATTTTTTACAATATTTATTTTATAAAAAGTTTGCTATTTGATTCAATATCTTTATTAACATTTTTCATTATAAATCTTTGTAGGGACTTTCAACTTCAAGTGTTTTCTTTTTCTATACTCTTAAAAAAACATACTCATGTAAAAAAGATTTTGAAAATATTTGTTGATGCATAAGTTTCAATTATGGCTGAAATTATGTTTACAACTCCAATAAATATTGTTATTATTGTATATCTTATAATTTCAATTTTTATATTTTCTCTTCTTCTATCCTTCATTATTGCTTTATATAATTTTATTGCACTAACTGCTAATATTAATATACTTGGAATTATAATTATATTTTGTAGTAACATTGTTGAAAGTGTAAACTTTAATCCTTGTGTAACTCCTAAAGTAGCTACAATTGATGATATAGTATATCCTATACAAAATCCCTTAACAGATACAATTAAATATACTATTGGCATTCCAATTACAGTTAAGCCTGAAATCCATAATAATATTGTAATTAATAAATTATTATATATTGATGTTCTTAATAATTTATTAGAATCAATATTGCTACCATTTTGTATATCTCCTATAAAATCATTCACATAACTATATATTTCATGTCTTTGAGTTAAATCTGTATTGTTTATATACATTGTTCCTAATATAATACCAATAAAAAATATTATAATCATTACTATATATTCCATAATATTGTTATTTATATGATTGATAATAGCTTCACTTATTAAACTTCTTTTATATATTCTTTTGTTAATCATATATAACTACATCCTTTCACATTTTATATCTTAAAACATGTTTATGTAGTATTAATGTATTTTATGATTACATATTATATCGTTAATAAAATTTAATTAATTTGTATAATTTTAAAGAGAGAACTATCTTTGTTCTCTCTAATCTTCTTATTTGTAATCTACAATAAAGTCTTTTTCATTTTGTTTAATTTGTATAAATTCTAGTTTTTCTAATCCTTTTTTCACATATTCATTTTTCATCATGTATTTCCATATTGTACCACTTAAGTAGTTTTCTATCATTAGTAATTCTATTCCTTTATCTATTCCTATGTATTCTTTTGAAAACCACGGCTTATCATCTTCTAAGTTATATCCATCTTTAAATCCATATTTTCCCCATAGCTTAGGAAACGTATTATAATAATATTCAATTGCTTTTATACTTTCTTCTGGTGTAAATACTATTGAACCTATTGCTCCACATGGAGTTACTGTACCATCATTTTCTACTTTTAAGTTTGCATGGCATGGTTCTGAGCCAAATATACAATATCCTTTTGGTCCAACACAAGATGTTAATCCCCATGAGTTTTCGCCATATGTTTTAAATATATCTTTATTATCTATACAATACTGTCTATTAGCTTTTGTTGCTTTTATTGAATTTTCAAACCAATTTATAGAGTCTTTATCAATTATATCTCTAAAATCTATCCATGCATGTGAAAATTGATATGTAAATAATGTTCCACAATATGTATATATTATATCTTCTATATGTTTGTAGTTTGCTCTTTTTTTGGTAAAATCATTATACATACTTTTATCAATTGGGAATGTATCTGAACCTACTCCTAAAACATATAACATTAGTTGTTCTGCATACATATCCCAGTGTCCCCAAAATCCTTTTTCTGGTGTATATCCCATATAAAAATAATTTGTCTCTTTATTTCTATACCATTCCCAGTTAACTCTTTTATATAGAATTTCTGCTTTTTCCTTTATTTCTTTTCCAAAGTATTCACCTACTGTTAATGCTCCACATATAAAGATTGCTGTATCAATTATAGAAATTTCACAATTCCATTCTCTTTTACCTGTTTCTATATTTACAAAATGATAATAGAATCCATTTTTTCCTTCTATATTTTCTATAAATGTATCTAATGTTCTATTTGCTCTATCATACGCTTTTTCAAATTTTATCCATTTATGCTCTACTCCAACTATTAATGCTGCTAATCCATATCCTACTGAAGCGATACTTGCTATATGATTTGCAAATATTGTTTTATCTCTTGTTAATCCATATCCATCACTATTTTTATTAGTATTTGTTTCATTAATAAAAAAATTGTAGCTTTTCTTAAGTTCTTTTAAAATAAGCTTTTTTCCATAACATTTAACAAATCTCATATATACAACACCTACTTAACAATATTATATAATAATATGATAGATGTAAGCAATGTTAGTTTTTGGAAATTATTTTTATTCTTTTGTAATATTTTTCATTTTTGCCTAATATACATTAACAAATGAAGTTTATAGTACAAACATTTTGTATATAATTTATGGAGGTTAATATGGAAAATTCAAATTTATATCAGGATATACAATCTAGAACTGATGGAGATATTTATGTAGGTGTTGTAGGTCCCGTTAGAACTGGTAAATCTACTTTTATAAAACGCTTTATGGATTTATTAGTTATTCCAAATATTGAAAATGAATATAAAAAAGAAAGGGCTAAAGATGAATTGCCTCAAAGTGCTGGTGGTAGAACTATTATGACTACAGAGCCAAAGTTCGTTCCTAATGAAGCTGTTCAAATTAATCTTGGTGATAATTTGAAATTTAAAGCTAGACTTGTTGATTGTGTTGGCTATCTTGTAAATAATGCTATTGGATATTTAGAAGATGATGTTCCTAGAATGGTAAAAACTCCTTGGTCTGACGAGGAAATCCCTTTTGAAAGAGCAGCAGAGATAGGTACTAAAAAAGTAATTGATGAACATTCTACTATTGGAATTTTAATTACTACTGATGGAAGCTTCTCTGATATTCCTAGAGAAGATTATATAGAAGCTGAGGAACGTGTAGTAAATGAATTAAAAGCATTAAATAAACCTTTTGTAATAGTTTTAAATAGTTCTGATCCTTCTTCTGAGTATACTAATCAACTTGCAAGTAAACTTGAGGAAAAATATGATGTTTCTGTATTACCTCTTAATTGCTCAGAATTAGATATTGAAGATATTAATAATATGTTTAGTAAAATTCTTTATGAATTCCCTATTGAGCAAATTAATTTAAGCCTTCCGAAATGGATTAATACTCTTGATGATTCGCATTGGCTAAAACAATCTCTTTATTCTGACATTAAACGCTCTTTTAGTAATATTCGTGTATTAAAAGAAGTAAAACCATGTGTTGACAATATAAGTTCTACTGATGTAATAAATAATAGTGTATTACAGGAGATTAATCTTGGTAATGGTAATATAAATATTTCTATTGAATTAAAAGATAATCTATTTTATCAAATTTTAAGTGATATGACAGGTGTAGATA
This sequence comes from uncultured Clostridium sp., assembly GCA_948471115.1. Classification (GTDB taxonomy): domain Bacteria; phylum Bacillota; class Clostridia; order TANB77; family CAG-508; genus CAKPSH01. The sequence continues at coordinate 10,524 of CAOKRJ010000035.1, read as the reverse complement.
TATCTGATGAAGGTGATTTGTTCTCTGTACTTACTTCTTTTGCTCAAACTAAAAAAGAATATGACAAAATATCATATGCCTTAGAATCTGCAAAAGCTACAGGCTATGGTATTGTAACACCTGGAATGGAAGATTTAATTTTAGATGAGCCAGAAATGGTTAAACAAGGTTCTAAATTTGGTGTAAAATTAAAAGCTACAGCTCCAAGTCTTCATATTGTAAAAGCTAATATAGAAACTGAAGTCTCTCCTATTGTAGGTTCAGAAAAACAATCAGAAGAGTTAGTTAATTACCTACTTTCAGAATTTGAAAGTGACCCTCAAAAAATTTGGGAATCTAATATTTTTGGGAAAAATTTACATGAACTTGTTAATGAAGGTTTACAAAATAAATTGTCTCGTATGCCTGAAGATGCTCAAGGAAAATTACAAGAGACTCTAGAACGTATTGTAAATGAAGGTAGTGGTGGATTAATCTGTATAATTCTATAAAATGGTTAATAAACATAAAAAAAATTAAGCAAAAAACCTCTTGATAAAATAAGATCAAAGAGGTTTTTTATAAAGGACTTATGAATACTAAACAAGTTAATCGCGAAAGATTTTATATATAAAAAATTTAAATTTACTAAATCTCTCCTATCTTTATTTCTAATCTCTTAAAGAATATATCATTAATGGCAGACACAAGGTCTGCCACTACAAGTATATATTGAATTATGCTTTTTAATTATGTGTTCATATAAATTCACATAAAAAATAAGTAAACCTATAAGCCGGGTTCTGTCTAGAATAGTCATTTATCTACTACCTATATTACTATAGGTCTCAAGCGACCAAATTAAGGAGACGAAAAGAGCAATCTTGTCCTCCTAGTCTCGGTCTTGCCTCAGGTGGGGTTTACATTGACCAACCATGTCACCACAGTTGCGGTAGGCTCTTACCCTACCTTTTCACCCTTACCATACTAAGTATGGCGGTTATTTTCTGTTGCACTTTCCTTAAGGTTTCCCTCACTGGACGTTATCCAGCACCACGCTCTTTAGAGGCCCGGACTTTCCTCGTACGCTGCCTTTCGACTGTGCTATACGCGACTATTCAGTTTACTTACATATACTATTTTAAAATATTCTTGCGATAATGTCAATAACTATTTATTATAATTATTCATAATGTGTTCATAGACTAACTACTTTTATTATTTTTTCATTTTCATATACTTGATATACTAGCCGATGTTGTATATTTATTCTTCTTGAATATAGTACTTGCATATTACCAATAAGTTTTTCTTATCTATACAAATCATCATTTCTAATAAACAAATTTCTGACTTTATTTTCTTTTATGGCTGTTCTTTCTTCTGTATCTCTTTTATTTTCTGCTATTATAGTTCTCATCATTGCTAATATTCTAGATTTTTCTACTCTTCTTCCTAAAGCATTACACTTATATTGTTCTTTTCCTATAAGCTTTGGTATTCCTTTTCCTTTTGTTTTATATATTCCTTTTTGCATTTGTATTTGTTGTTGTAAAATCTCTTTTATTATACCTCTTGGATAACTCTCTAAACATTTTTCTTGATATATCCCTGTTGATATAGGATGATTTTTATAGAAATCTTCATCATTAAGAAGACAATATATTGGCATAAAACCTTTTTTTAGAAAATCATCATCCCATGTTAAATCAACATTATACCATTGCCCATCTATTTTTACTTGATTCCATTCATGTGGGGGGTCATCACAACTTTGAAAATTCGCATCAATATGAAAATAATTTAAAACCTCTTTTAAAGTTTTAGCATATCCTACACAAACTCCTCTACCATATAGTAATACTCCCTCGCTACTTCTCGTAAATTCATTATCTTTTTTATTCTTCACACTGTTACCACTTTTGTCATATTTAATTGCCATCGATAATGTTCTATATATTATTAAAAATTTTTCAATTTCGCTGGCATTTTCTGGTATTATATTTTCAATTTCATTCATTGCTTTAGTCATATCTAAAATTGTATCAACATCATTATATCTGCCTACTCCGATTTTTATATTACCTTTATCTTTTAGTTTTTTAACAATATCAGTTTTTGCACCCTTATAACTACTAAAATCCACTTGTATGTTTTGATTATTTCTTGATAATAAGTATTCTAAATGCTCTTCTGTCATGTCTTCAAAAGAATTGTACTGTATCCAAATGTCTCCTTCGATATTATTTAATGATTTATTTGATGTACATTCTTCTAGTATTTCAGAATCAGAAGGAAAAATACTGTTAATATGAAATGATATTCCAAATTCAGTTTTTATTTTTTTATTCAATTGTAATAATGCTCTTAAGTCATTAGATTCAATGTTTATATATCCTAACTCTATATTATCTAATGATTTTAAATCCTCTAATGCAAATTTATCTTTTTGGGTTCTTTCCTTAAAATATTGGTTTAATTCTTCATTTTCAAATCTTATGTATTCCATATAATTCCTAATTTCCTCTTTTATCAAAAATAAACTTTATAATTTTTTGATACCATTTTTCTTTTTTTATTAATGTAATACTTGTATTATTTAGATTTTCTCCCATTGCTTTGTTTTTTTTCTATTATTTGTTGTGTTTCTTGTTCTTCAATTACTTTCTCATTTTCTAGTAAAAATTTTTCCTTTTCCTCTTTAGAACATAAATAATCTGTGTATACCATTGCTAAAATATCCCTTGTGTATGGTAACAATTTTTGATTATTGATATCTTTATCATAATCTATATTTATTATATAGTTTTTATCTTCGTTTTCTTCTAGCATATCTAAAAATTTCTTAGGTATTTTTTCCTGAATTTCTAATTCAGAATGCTTTAAAATATCATGAACTTCTGCAAATGCTTTTTTCATTTCACCCATATCATTCATTACAATAATTTCTCCTTTGTTATTAACAACCTTTTATTACTGTCCCAATCTCATTAGTGAACATAGATTTTATAAATATTGGTACATCACATTTTTTAGCTATTTCAACAGATTTATTATGTAATACTTTTGCTCCACTATTTGAAAGGTTTAACATTTCATCATATCCTATTTCATCATATTTTTTTGCATATATGTTTGTTTTTGGATCTGTATCATATACACCATCTACATCTTTGTATATCTCACATTTATCAGCATTAAACTTTGCAGCTATTGCTACCGCTGTTGTATCTGAGCCACCTCTACCTAATGTCGTATAATTGTTTTCTTTATCAATCCCTTGAAATCCTGTTACTATTACTATATTACCTTTTGAGAGTTCCTGTTTTATTCTTTTTGTACCTATACTTACAATTTCAGCATCGTTATAATTTGAATCTGTATATATCGGTACTTGAAAAGCATTTAAAGAAGTTGCTGGTAGATTTTCTTTATTAAATGCCATTGATACAAGTGATACTGCCATTTGCTCTCCTGTTACAAGTAACATATCCATTTCTCTTTTTTCAAAATTTTTAGTTATATTAGTTGCATTTTCAATTAATTCATCTGTCTTTTCTCCAATTGCAGATAAAACTAATATAATGTCATTACCTCTTTCATAGTCTTCTTTACAAATATTTACTACACTAAATATTCTTTCTTTTGTATTTAATAATTTTCCTCCGAATTTTTTTACTATTAACATAATTTCGGCCTCGTATTCATAAGATTTCAAGAAAAAGACAATTGTCATTCTTCCTACAATTAAATCATTGTATACTTATTTTATTATATTCGTTTTTTTCTATTTTTTGCTATTTTTCTTTGATTTATTTGGTTTTACATACTCCATTGTTCCAGGTATCATTACATCTGTTAAAACTATACCATTTAAGTGGTCAATTTCATGTGATAATGCTTGTGCTAGAAGCCCTGTGGCTGTTATTTTTACTTTGTCTCCATTTTCGTTTATTCCTTCTACTGTAATTTCACTTGGTCTTTCAACTTGTACAAATCTATTTGGAAAACTTAAACATCCTTCTTCTACTTTTTGTTTTCCTTTTGTTTTTAATATTACAGGATTTGCAAGTTTTATTATTGGTTTTTCATCATATAAATCTATTACTATTATTCTTTTTAATATTCCTACTTGAACTGCTGCTAGTCCTACTCCGTCAAATTTATGCATTGTTTCTACCATATCATTCATTAATTCTCTGATTTTATCGTCTACTTCATCTATTTCTCTTGATCTTTTCTTTAAAATATCGTCTCCTTCTTGCCTAATATTTCGTATTGCCATTTATGTTCCCCCTTTTCTAATACAAAAGCACATTAGTACTTTTCATAAATAGTAATTCATTAATCTTTTAAGCATTATATCATACTATTTGGATTTACATCTACTGTAATTCTAGTATTTACTCCTTTTATATCTATAATACTATCATTTACTTTATCTATTATAGTATTTGAAAATCTACATCTAACAATAATTCTCCATCTATATCTATTTTTTATCTTGTCTATCGGTGCTGGCATTGGTTTATATATTTCCATTATATTATTTTCATTTTGTTTTACTAAATTATCATATATTTGTGTAGCTGTACTCACTATTTGATTTTTATTAATATCATTAATTTCGATTTTTATTATATCGCAAAATGGTGGATATTTCAATAATTTCCTAAATTTTATTTCTTCATCATAAAACATTTTATAATTTTGTAGTTTTGAGCATTCTATTGCGAAATTATCTGGATTATATGTTTGAATTATTACATTTCCATTGTTTCCTTCACGTCCTGCTCTCCCTGCTACTTGTGTTAATATTTGAAATGTCCTTTCATTACTTTTATAATCATCCATAAATAAACTCGAATCTGCTGCAATAACTCCAACCAATGTAACATTTGGAAAATGATGTCCTTTTACTACCATCTGAGTTCCTACTAATATGTCTATATTTTCATCTCTAAATTTATTCAAAATCATTTCATGAGAATTTTTCTTGGTTACAGTATCTACATCCATCCTTATTGTAGAAGCATTTGGAAATATTTTATGTATTTCCGCTTCTAATTTTTCAGTTCCAGTCCCAAAATACCTAATGTTTTTACTATTACATTCTGTGCATATTGTTACATTTCTTCTTTCGTAACCACAATAATGGCATTTTAGTCTGTTTTGCTCGACATGATATGTCATACTTACATTACATTTATTACATTTTACAGTATAACCACAGTCTCTACACATTACAAATGTAGAATATCCCCTTCTGTTTAAAAATAGAATAGTTTGTTTTTTGACTTTTAAATTTTCTTCTATTGCAGTATACAATTTATTGCTTAACATACTACGGTTTCCGTTTACTAATTCTTCTTTTAAATCAATTATTTCTACTGTTGGTAAGCTAGAATTGTTTGCTCTTTTAGTTAGACATATTAAATTTGTTTTATTATTGATTGCATTAAAATAGCTTATTATATCTGGAGTTGCACTACCTAATACTAATGGGATATTTTTTTGTTTCGCTAAATATCTTGCTATTTCTTTTGAATTATATCTTGGATTTTTATCAGATTTGTATGATGAGTCATGTTCTTCATCTATTATTATAAGTCCTAAGTCTTTTACAGGAGCAAATATTGCTGACCTCGCTCCTATAACTATTTTTACATTTCCTGTTTCTATTTTTTTCCATTGATCATATCTTTCTCCAACAGATAATTTACTATGTAAAACAGCTATCTTTTCTTCTCCAAATCTTGCTATAAATCTATCAACCATCTGTGGAGTTAATGAGATTTCTGGTACTAACATAATTGAGGTTTTATCTTTTTTTAATACTTCTCCTATTAATTGTAAATATACCTCTGTCTTTCCTGCTCCTGTTACTCCAAAAATGAGAAATTCACCGAATTTATTATTTTTTATATTATTATTAATTTCATCAAAAGCCTTCTTTTGTTCATCTGTTAATTCTAAATTACTTGTTGGTTTTATGTTTTTGTTTGTAAAAGGATTTCTTTCTACTGCTTTTTCTATTATTTCTATGTATCCTTTCTGTTCTAATGTTTTTATGTTTGCACTTGTAGTATTTGTAAACGTTTCTAAATCAACAGATGAAACCTCTTCATTGTCTATCAAAAATTTTAATATTCTTTTTTGTTTTTCTGATTTTATTACTTTATTTTCTATATCTTCATTTATTTCATCTTCTGTTTTTAATAAATATATAAATCGTGCAGATTTATCTTTAATTCTATTTTCAATATTTTTAGTAGTAGTGCCTGGAGGAAGCATTAATTTTATGCAATCAGAAATATTACAAAAGTATTTTCTTGCCATTAGTTTTGCTAAATTAATTTTTTCTTCTTCTATGTAATCTTCTTTTTGAATGCTTGCTATATCTTTTATTTCATAATCTGATTTTTCTTTAATTCCAATAATAAATCCTTCTTGTAGACTTTTCATCCTTCCAAATGGCACAAAAACTCTCCTTCCAATTTTTATATCTTCTTCTAAATTGGTTGGCACATTATAATCAAATATTTTATTAAGATCTTTTACATTACTATTTATTATTATCTCTACTACCATAATTAATTCTTCTCTTTTTCGTTTATAATATTTATAAATTTCTTTACCATTTCTTGAATCATATAATTTAACGCTCTAATCTGTTTAATGGTATCTCTCCCCTTATTTTGGTAAGATTATAATGTGAGTACATTGATATTTACTATATTTAACAATATATATTATTTTTATATAGCTCCTCTATCTCGCATTTTTGTTTTTCATGTAATAGTGCAAAATATAGTTTCTCATCATTCATAAAAACAACTATCTCATAATTGAAATCTTTTAAATAATTGTTAATGATATTTACATCATTTATTATTGTACTCATTGATTCTCTTCTACAATTCACTACTTTTTCATTATCTGTCTTATATATCATTTCTGGTGTTATTTTAAAATCTATATTAAAATTGTCTAATAGTTTGTTAACTCTATAACACAAAATATCAACATTTCCTCTTTCCATACTAATATCTTCTTCTATTATATAATTTTCCTTTTTTAATCTTTCCATCATATCTTGTATATCAATAAAATAACTATTATAGCTTCCAATTCTATAATTTGAAATAATATAAGCCAATTTTCTTATCAAAGCAAAGTCGTCTATATTTGTTACTATATATAAAACTCCATTAAAAATACCTTGATCATATTTTTGTTCAAATTTTATTTGTTTTTCTAATACTTTATTTTCAATTTTTCTCTGGATTAAATATAGAACCTCAAATATAACAATAAATAATCCTGTTAATATAAATACAACTCCACATATAAAACAAATTTGATTATCAGATTTATTTGCCTTAATAAATATTCCTATTATAGCAAAACTAATAAAATATGCTAGTCTTAAATAATTTTGATCTTTTTTTATTTTTTCAGAATCTGCAACTGTACTGTTGAATAATTTGTGAGTATTACTTATTAATCTAATAGCTATGAGTGTAACAGTATATATTAAGAATATAGATGGCTTTTCTATAAATAATATACCAATAAAATAAGCTATCCATATTCCAAACTCTTTAATATTATTCTTCAATATTTTCATTATATTCTCCTAATTCATTTAATTCTTCTAGTCTATCAAATGAAACAATGCCCATTTTTATATCACCTTTATTGCTATTTACTGTATTTTTTGCCGTTAAGTTACAATTATTTAATATGTTAATTGTTACATTCTTATCACTTTCATAGTTATTTACAATATTTATTGCTTCTAAGTTATAATTATTTAATATATTAATTATTACATTTGTATCATGACTTAATGTTGAGTAACCCTTTGTTCTCCTAATTTTTATAAATTCGTAATCTTTTTTTAATATATCCTCTCCACTTATATGTAAATTATATCCAATTTTACCTAAAAGTTCATTTATATTTTTCAACAATTCCTCTGTTTTCGTTTTTTCACTAATTTTAATAGTAAAATTTTTTATTAGTGTTTCTTCATCACAATTATTATCTGCTTTGTCATTGCTCAATATTTTAATATATTTATCTATATTTCTCTTTCTAATTATTATATTTTGAATTTTGATAATTTCTTCTTCCCCATACATTTTTAAAATAATTCTTTGTTTTACAAATATATATATAAATGGAATTATAATTATACTTAATCCAAATAAGATTAAAGAAAGTGCAATTTTATAATCACTATTACTTCTCCCATACATAATAGCAATATTTCCTATAACTATTGCTATTATTGTAACTATTTCCCACATATTTTTTTTCTTATTCATAAATCAGTTTCTCTTTTCTCTATTAAAATATAATTATCTATATTCTAGCATAATATTAATAATTTGCAAATACAATAAATGTAATATTTATTGTACTTTGAATGAAAATTGTCTGAGCAGTAACAACGCCATAGAGCAATTATTTAGCAACGGTTACCTTCTATCGAAAATTGTTTTTAGTATTCCTTTATCAATTAATCTACCAAAAATACTTTTTAATATAATAAGTATAATAGGTCCTATTAGCATTCCTAATACACCTATAAATTTGTATCCTGTATACATTGATATTAATGTAAATATTGGATGAATCCCTATTTGTGAACTTACAATTTTGGGTTCTAATAATTGTCTTACTATGATTATTATTGCAAATAGTACTAATATTGATATTGCTAATCTTAAATCTCCATTTAATGCTGATACTACTGCCCAAGGCACCATTGCAGTTCCAGAGCCTACTAAAGGTAATGCATCTACAAACCCAATTCCTAATGCTACAAGTAATGGGTATTCAATGTTAAAACCAAAAAAGTTCATTGCTAGTAAACCAACTAAAACAATTAGAAAATCAATTCCTATCAATATAAATTCAGCTTTTAAATAGCTTCCTAGATATGAAGCAATCTCCCTAACATGTATTCCTATTTTTCTTACCCAACTCTTAGGTAAATGATGTTCTAATTGGTCTAACATATATAATCTATCTGTACACATAAAATATGTTGCAATAATTGTGATTACTGTATAAATTCCTATTTCTGGAAGTGAAGTAACTGCATTTAATACAGATTGTAAAAAACTGGTAATAATATTTGATACTGTATCAAGTAGATTTCTTGTTGCATTTTGAAGAATTGTATTTAGTTCTTCTTTATTTTCAAATCCATCAAATTTAACATATTGTGTGAATTCTTGCACTTTTGCATAAGCAATATCTATATATCCATTTAATCCTGATAGTAAATTAGAGGCTTCAGAAATAAGTGTTGTTATTCCTAAAACTAGTATCCCTATAATTATTGCAAATACTAAAATTAATACTATTATTGCAGTCTTCTTTCTTTCTAGTTTTGTTTTTTTAGATGTCCATTTTATTAAAGGCTCTATCAGCATTGCAATTGCTATGGCAATCAAAAAAGGTGTATAAAATACCGAAAGTTTTATTGCTAAACATATACCTACAATAGTTAATGCTAGTCCTATTATTCTTCTTATAACTTTATTCCAATAACCCATATCAATAATCATAATTACCTCTTACATGTCCAATTATTTTTCTTATTATTTTATTCGTAATTTGAGGTTTTATTCTATTATTTTATAATTATTAATATAATTCATAAAGTATTAATTATATATTTGTTGATAGAGCTACTATAAGGCTATATTTTAGCTATTTCTGTTTTATTATTAATTTTCTCTAATAAAAAGTTTCTTGTATTTATTGAATCTGTATGTATCATTTTTCCTCTATTTATACTGTCTTTTGTTGTATAGTCTATTGTTTCTATTATTGCTTTATCTATATTTAGGAATGCTAATTGTCTTTTTTCTTCAACACCTTCATAATCTCTATTTTCTTCTATTTTATCTGCTATGAATATAATTTTTGCCATCATATCCATATTAGGATGTCCTGTTGTATGATATTTTACTGCCTCTACCATTTGGTCATCAAAATTATAGTTTCTTTTACTTATATCTGCACCAATTTTTGCATGTATGAGTTCTGTATTTGATTTTTCTATCTCATCTAATTTTACATTATATTTTGATATGTATTCTTTTATTTCTGATGGTTTCATTTGTTTTGCTATATCATGTACTAAACCTATTAATCTTGCTTTTTTACTATCCAGTCCATAAAATTTAGCTAGTTCTTCTGCTTTTTTCATTACTCCTATTGAATGATTGTATCTATGTTCTGTCAATCTTTCTTTTATATCTCTATTTATTTGTTCTTCTAAACTATCCATTTTCTCACCCTTCTTAAAACTAAATATATTTGTTGCTTTATTTATAACATCTTACTTAAAATTTATCTCTATTATATTATTAGGGCGAGTATAATTTGTTTCACAAATTTTTCGCGCCATTCTTAAAACTAAATACATTTGTTGTTTTATTTATAACATCTTACTCAAAATTTATCTTTATTATATTATTAGGGCGAGTATAATTTGTTTCACAAATTTTTCACGCCATTCTT
>CAOKRJ010000034.1 GCA_948471115.1 uncultured Clostridium sp. | reverse complement strand
CCTTTTTCTTGTTTTTCTTCTTCCTTTGCATTTTTTAGCTCTGGAAATTCTGCAATAACTGCATTAATTTCGTCTTCAAGTTTTTTAGAGTCTACGACTCCATTTTCTAAAACTTTTGACATATCAACCAATCTCGCTGCTCTTTCAACTTTTAGAACATCAACTCCTGCTTTGGCCATAGCAAGTGCTATTTTGTCTGTATAATCTGTTTGAACAGTTTCCTTTGGTTCTTCCTGTGTAATATTATCTTGCTTATTTTGAGTTTCTTGAACTTGTTTAGAAGTTTCACCTTGTTCTGCTTTTTCAGCACCTTTGGCATACATTCTTCTGATAAATCCATCTAACTCATCTTGATTTTTGAAAACTATTGAACCATCATGGCCTTTTTGAGCTACTTGTTTTTTAGTTTTCTCCCCCTCATTTTTATTTTCAGTTTTTTGCTCTTGTTTTTGGTTATCTTGAGCATTATCTGCTGTAGTTTGAGTATCTACATTATTTTGTTTTTTTTCGTCTTCCATATTGGAACCTCCCCCGTTTAAAGTCCGTCGACTATAATTTTTGCAATAAAAAAAGAGCCTTTAAAGCTCTAATTCTAAAAATGGCACAAGTTAATGGATTCGAACCATTACAAACAGTTTTGGAGACTGTTGTGCTACCATTACACTAAACTTGCGTATAAAAACCACTTACATTTCTGTAAGTGGTTAAAATTTATTACTATACATAGTATGGATTTGGCTTAAATAGCAATGATATTATATCTATTATCCAACCTATTCCAAACAGTCCACCTGTTAGCAAATATACAATTCCCATTCCTATTTTTCCTTCGTAAAATTTATGTCCACAAATTGTAAAAATACATAATAATAATGATACCCATTTGTTTTTAGGTTTTCCAGTATATCCAACAGTTGTGTTTTTATTGACGTTTGTATTAGTATTTGTATTATTAATTACTATATTAGGATTATCTGTCTTCATTTGTTCTATTTGTCGTCCACATTTAGTACATATGATTGCATCTTCTGGGATTTTTTCTCCACAATATTTGCAGAATTTGGTTTTTACTTGTGTTTCTTCCATAATTGGCATCTCCTTTTATTATATTATTAATAAAAGTATAGCATTTTGCGATGTCAAATGTTGTCGAAACTTGTCGGATTAATAAATTATTTATGTTTTTCTTGTTCTTCTATTTGTTTTATTAATTCATCTGCCCACTTTTTTTCCTCTTCTGTTACTTCTTCATATCCTACTACTTCTCCTCCAGGGTCTTGTGTCCACCTCTTATCTGTAAATAATCTTTTACTTTCCATTTATTACTTCCTCCATAACAATATGATAAACTTCATTAATCTTTTTAACTTTATTAATCTTAAAAGCTGTATTCCTTTTAAATAATATTTCCTGTTCTTCCTTATTGAATTGTCTTATATCTCTACCATTTTTAGATTTTATATGTAATTCTACATTACTTTTATCATTATAACGCATTCCTACTGTTGTTGATGTATATGAACTATATTTTACTTTCTTGCCTTCTTGATGCATTCTTAAAAACTTTTTTAATCTATCGTTATCAAGCATTATTGAACGAGTAACATTTCCTTCATATTTTGGAAATTTATTTAAAGCTTTATCTAAATCATTTATTATTGCTTCTTGCTGTTTCGTTAACTTTAATCCATCTCTTAATGTCTCATTTAATATGTAGCTTTCTGGACTAATATATTGATTTATTGCATATTGTTCTTCATTTGATAGCTCTATTTTACTACTTTCTATTTGATTTTGCAATTCTTTAGCTTTATTTTGATAATTTGATACATTTTCAGGTAATAAACTTCCTAGTGCTAATCTTTCATATTGTTTTTGCCTTTGTTGTAAATACTGTGTATATTTATCATTTTCATTATGATTATGTTTTGCTTCTGTTACTTCTTCTGGTTCATCATTTGTTCCTTCATAATATGTACTAGATCCATGATGACATCTGGGGTGGAATAAGCCTCCTTCTATAGCTGTACTAAGCATTGGATATTTTCCATCTTCTGCTTTTCCTCCAGACCAAATATCGTCAATATATACTCTTCCTTCCCATGGAGTACATTTATCACAAGCACCACCATGTTTAGATATATATACTAATGGATTACCTAATTTCTTTCGCATTTCACCTTCGCCCATTAGGTTTGCTCTTTTATTTGCTGTTCTTATTGCCATATCGCAATAATCTGCTATATTATGTCTTGAACCATTTTTGTATTCAATACAATTAAATCCTCTTAATAAAAAGTCTTTTGTTGCCATATCTATTGCTTGTTTTACTGTTCCTGCTCCTGTGCTAGCATATACTTGAGCTTTGTATATTATTTGTCTATATTGGTCATTTGCCATTCTTAAAGTAGCATATTTAACATCGTTCATATCATTTTTAGTACTTTTTATTAAAGCATCTAATTTTCTATGGTTTAATCCAAAAAAAGACCCACCTAACTGTGAATCTTCTTTTTTTATAAATCCTGCTTTTATAGCTTCTTTATTTGTCTTTGCAGCACCTTCTTTAAACTGTTTTTTTATGTGCTTATATAAATATTTGTTCAATGGCTTTGTTTTTTTGTCAAATAGTTCTTTATTAGCTTCTCTATACTCTTGAAATTGTTTTAATTTTAATGCTTGCCATTGTGGCCAATCAAATCCTTTTGCTTTTTCATCTTCTTTGTGACTCCACAATGTCCTTTTCATTCTTACAATTAAATCTTGTTCTATTTCTTCCATTATAGATTTTATATCATATTCTTGCATTTAACCACCACCTAAAATAATGATGGCTCAGGCTTTTCTATAATTCCTTGTTCTTCTTTTATTCTTTTTACTTCTTCTTCTTTTTCTTCTTCAGTTAGGCTATCTCCATACATTGTATCAACTGCTTTTTCGACACTCATTATATTTTGATTTGGTCTAGCCTTTGATACTGTTTCTACAGTTGCTTCAAACGAAGGATTAGCATATTCCTTAAAATCTACTGTTGCTTCATATTCTCCTGCAGTCTTATTTCTTGCTTTATCATAAGCCATTAAAGCAATACATACTACTTTAGGAATAACTTTTTCTAAAACATCTAATACTTTTCCTCTTGTATATTGAGTTGCTTTTTCTTTTTCCCTCTGTGCGTCTGCATTATCTAGTTTTTTAACATCTATTCCTAATGTACTAGGACTTATTAAACCTTGCAAACACAAATCTAATGCTGTTATATAACTTTGCAACATTCCTTCATAATCAAAATCGCTATTTTCTCTAGTTATTTGGCTTCCCTTATCCTCTTGTAAACTAGAACCAATCTTTGTAAACCTTCTATCAAAAGTATTTGGTTTTAGATAGTTTCCATTCTCATCTTGTGGTAATAAGTCTTCTGGAATATATGTTTGAGTTTTATTATCTCTTATTGCATCTATCCATTGTGACCAAACTTCATCAAAACTATCAAATGCGTCTATTTTCTTTTCAATTATACTTTGTCCTCTACCTTTGAATTTCTTTGATTTGTTGAACATCATAGGAACAGCCATCACGAATGTATTGTCTGTTATTTCTTTTAAATCTTTTGTCTCTTCTAAATCAGATAATTTGCATTCATTTTCGTTTTTATATAATTTATATGTTATACTTTTTTTATCATATCTTTCTTTTAATACATAAGTACAATCTTTTTTATCATAATAATTCTTGAATATTACTGCTGTTATTCTTCCTCTTGTTCGTTCAAATTCTACTTTACTACCACTATAAAATTCTATTATAGGATATTTACTTATTTCTGTATCATAACTTATTTTAAATGCCCCATCATGTTCTACAAATACATCTATTATTGATTGTTTTATTATTTCTTTGAAATCATTGTCTTTTGCTATTTCTTCCCAGTCTTTTTGAGCTTTTTCATTCGTTGTAATTGTTACTTTGTTAAAACTATCTACGATTATATCTGCCAGCATGTCGATTATCATTGCTGGTAATCCTGTATGTATTTTTCTAAAATCTATTCCATTTGTACTTGTTGCTGCCCAAAATTTAGCATTACCCATCATATCATCAGTTTGCGTATAGTATTGATGTAATTCTGATGCGTCTCCCCTATACCATAATAGATTTCTAAAGCAGCTACCTTCAAATGTATTTGTTTCTTGTATTGTTATTGAATTTCCGTGGTGATGGTTGTATATTTAACCAATTTCTTACTATATCCTTTAATTTATTGTTGACTGTTCCCATGTTATTCCTCTACTTTCTTATATCTTTCTTTAAATATTGCTCCTGGGCAAGCATGTATATAATTGTTTTCTTTTATGATGTAATCTCCTTGTCGTGCTGTTTCATAGCCTAGATATGTTCTTATTTTTACTTCTATAAATTCAGCACTATTAAAACTAATTTTTTCTATTTGTCTATTTTTTATAAACCAACTTGGAAAAATTAAATTTTTTTCAAGTTTAAAAGCTTCTACTTTTAATGTTTTTTTCTTATATATGTTATTATTCATGCTATTCTTCACTTTCATCTTTAATAATTTTTTTTATTACTTCCCAGTTACCAATTTTCTTTTTATAGGGTAGCCAAGCATATTGCCCACCATTTATGCTATGGTCGTTACCATCTTCTGGTTGATTATTCTCGTCAAAACTATAAACTCCACATTCTTCTATATAATCTTTGCAAGTATCAACAACTAAAAAATCACCAGTTCCCAACCAACTTTCTTGTAGTTGAACCCTCGTGATTATTTTTGTTTTCTTCCAAGCATTTTCAAAATTATATATTAAATTGTTTTGCCTTTTAGCTTTTCTAGCTTCCATTATAGTCCCTTGGTCTGCATTATCTATGAAACATGTTCTTGCAAATCCCCATTCGTTCTTAAATTCTTCCATAAATTCTACAATCCATTGAACTACATCGGATGGAGCAAATGGTATTGTTCTATCTTTATTATTGAATGTTCTTTCTTTTAATAGTACACATTTGCCATCTACTGTTATTCCTATTCCTTCAAGTGTTACTTTATCATGGCTTTCTTTTGAGTATGATGTATCACAACCAACAGAAAATATTTGAAATTTCATTTGCTTTGCTTCTTCTACTGTTATTATGTTTTTAGGTTGTAAATCAAAACATAATCCTGTTGCTTTTCCTCTTAATCCTTGTATTTTGTTTTTGTATAATTTCGTTCCAATTGGTGCTACTGTTTTCTTTTTCTCTATTTCTGCATCTGTTAATCCTTTGTTGTCATAAAAAGTAAAAAACCAATATCGATAATTCTTTATTGGTTTTACTTTGTTTAATTCTTTCATAATTTCTGCTGGTACATCATTAGCATATTTTTTGTATGGCCTTGCATGATTTATTACTTCATCATAAATTGGCAAATTAGGGTCATCTGGATTTAGTGTTATACATAAATAATTGTTTCTTGTTAGTATTTCTCTAATGAAATCTATATCTGCTATATTTCCTTCATCTATGTAAACACACCCATATTGACCACCTAAGGCATTTTCCCATTGATCCTTATTTTTGTAACTTAATATATATATTATTTTATTTTCAAATTTTATATGAGAAAACTTATGGTCTTTATCCCCATTCCCGCAATATATAGCATTTTTGTGAATATCTAATATTCCATTGTCTTGATTTATTATATTTTTTTCAGCAACACCCGTTGTTCTTGCTGCAATTATATGTTCTTTTTTATTAGACATAGAAACCATTCTCATAAATTTTATTCCTGCTGCTATTGTTGTCTTTCCACTTGCTGTTGTTCCTTCCAATATATCAACATCTACATCGTCAGTTGTGTTACAAAAATCAATATATTTAGGCGATAGTTCAAATATTATTTCTTCATTCATGAAGCCCCTCACCACCTAATTGTTTGCAAATATCTGCAAACTTTTTAGAAGGTTCAACTTCATTTTTTATTCTTTCAGTAGGTTTAAATCCTGCTCTGTCAAGAATATCTTTTACTGCTTGTATTCTTATATATTCATTGTTAGATTTTAATAATTTTTTTAACTCTTTTTGAGCTTCTACAGCAAGTGAGCTAAAATTTTCCTTTATATTTTTATCTATTTCATCTTTAAATTCCTTTTGCTTTTTCCATTCGCATATTGTTTTTTCAGACACTTCAATTTCTTTAGCGATTTGCTTTTGAGTTTTATTAGTTGTAATCATTAAATTTATACACTTTTCCTGTTTTTCATTCAATTTTAGTTCACCCCATTTCTAATTTACATTTATTTACCTTCTATTTTCTTTTAAATTGCTTTATTGTTGTATCAATTATTGCTATTAAAACAAAAAGAGTAATAGCTATTGCTAAAACTCCTATGCAACCTAGTATAATCCCTATAAATATATTCCACATATTTTTATACCTCTTTTCCTGTAATCGTATCTATTATCTTTACTTTTATATAAGCCTCCCAAGTATAATATGCTCCTATCCTTGATAGTCTCTCATTTTGAATATCAATTACTACTTTTTTCATTTCTGATTTAAGTAAACTGTTTACCTTCCTCATACTTTTTATTGATTCATTACATTCATATCCTTTTGAATTTAAATATTTTATAACTGCTTTATTTTTATACTCACTTACTTTTTTCTCTAAATTATCTATCCTTTTAGCTTTTATTAACATTTTTCTCTCCTTTGGCTTATACTCAAAACACTCATCATAATATTTACATTCACTGCATTTTCTTTTCATGCATTCTGCATAATTAATCTTCTCTTTCATAATACTCACACTTTGTTCTTACTATATTTTCTATTGCTGATATTCTTATATTGCATAAATCTGTTTTTCTGTTTTTACAGTTTTTACAATTTTCTTGTATGTATTTTTGAAATCTTTCTTCATTCGTCATAAGATTACCTCTTTTCTTATAAACACTATGCAATGATATAACGGCTTGTACAAAGAGCTACTTCATACCGTTTGGGTTTCTGGTATCATCACAGCCTATAACCTTTAGCTTACGAGCCGAACCTCTTGGAAATTTTGATACTTTTATTCTCTGTGATAGAATTAATATCTTAACCTTATGTTCCCATTGCTAATTTATATATATCACTGCATACTATCTATAATTTATATTAGAACTCGCTAGGAAAGTTCTGTATAATGCAACTACAATCTTGAAAGGTGGTGTGTTTTAAGCTTATTGTTTGACTTTTTATATTATCAGTTACCTAGTATACTGGTAATAACACATAATAAAAGAGTAAATACAAAAGGGACTTGTACTCACTCTTTGCTCTCTACTCACATTTTTCTCAATTATATATATAACAAATTATATATATATCATTCAATAACATTTCATATCATATTTCCAATTCATCAAATTTATTTAGTGCCGTTCCATGTTTTCTGCATATATCTACATAGCTATAATTCATATCGCTTGCTACTTTTACTAAGCTTTTTCCCTGTATGTACACAGCAAACAATATATTTCTATATGGCTGTTCTATATTCTTTATTTGCTCTACTATGTTTTTTTGATTATTTTTTTCTTCTAGAATACTATTCATTAATTCTTTAAAACAATCTTCTAACTTAACTAATTTCTCCGCTTCTTTGTCATATATGCTAGTGTTTCCGTTTTGGCATATCTGTTAAAATTGAATTTAATTGATTAATTGTTTCCTTTTGTGCTTCTATATATTCTGTTTGATTTTTTATCCATATTTGATTGTATTTATAATTCTTTAAATCTTCTCTTGTCATAAGTACCTCCTATTCTTTTACTAAAATCACTTCGCCTTTATTCTTTTTAGCTCTTTTATAATAAATTGGTGTTTCTTGCTCTTGATTTAACTTTCTTAATTTGTTTATAGCTGTATTGAATGCTGTTTCTGTATTTTGTGGTGTATTGTATAAATCTTTTAAAATCTCTAATTCTCGATATTCATATTTATAATTGTGTCTTTCCGCTAAACATTCAAAAATCTTGTCTGTATATTCTCGTTTTTCTTTTGCTGACATATTTTTATAGTTGTTTAACAACTCATGTTCTATATCGCTTCTTATTTTATCCTGTTCTCCAACATTTTCATAAGCTATTCTATATCGTTTGTTTGCATCTATAAGTATTTTATTTAATTCTTCTAATAATTCTAACGACCTCATTAGTACCTCCTAGTCTTTTATTTTTAATTTTACATTTCTAAAATAAACTTCACTATCTTTTATTGCTAAGAACTGTTCTTTTGCTGACATATTTTCTTTTGTTAATTCTAATCTTTCTTTACTTGTTATATTTAGCTTTTTCGGATATTCTCCGTGTTATTTGCACTATATTATTTATTTTTCTTTCTAGTTTTTGTTCTATTGTCATTTGTATCACTCGCTTTCTAACATCTAAAATTCTTTTTCTACTAATCCTGCTTGGATTAAGTTGTATAAAAATAATAAATCATTTAAATTTCTTCCTTCTATATGAATAGTCCTATCGTATATGTCTATATAAAATGTATCACTATAAAATATGTATTGACCTGGTTCATCACAATGTGTTGCATATCTTAAATCAAATTTATACATTAACCATTTTAAATCTACATTATCTTTTATCTTTAACATCTTCTCACTTCCTCTTTAAATATTTATATATTACTTGCTCTACTTCGCCTCATTTTTCTTCTATAATTTGTTTGGTAGCATTTATTGCTACAAGTTTTGCTTTTTCTTCTTTTTGCTAAATCTTTTCCGCATACTATACATTTTCCATAACTATATATTCCACTATACTCATTTAGATTTTCTGATGTTAATTTACTTATGTCAAATATCATATTAATGCCTCATGCTTACTACTATTGCTTCATAATGTACTACATTTTCTTCTACATATTTTTGTATTGCTTTATCATATTCTTCATCAGATAAATCTTTGTATTCATCTTCATCACATAATCTGTCTCTCCAAATTTCTTCTACTTCATCTACATCATCGTAATATGTATTATCTCCTTGCTCATCTATATAGATTGTAGCTGTGTAACAATAGTAATTTTCAAATACTGTTCCTGCGTAATCTGGCATAAAGTCATCATTGTATGCAAAAAATACAAGTGGTAAATTTGGGTTTTGTTTTATTAATTTTATCAAATCTTTTTTATTATTTTTGTTAATCATTTTTTCTTTTCTCCTCTCAAATACTTGTAAATTATCTTTTCTACATAAGCTAAGCTTTCATAATTTGTTATAAATCTTCCGACTGTGTCTATGTCTTACACTTGATCTTATGTTTCTTATTTGCATGTTATATTCTCGTCTATATTGCTTTGCTAATTGATTTTTTGTTAAGCCTTGTTTCCATTTTTGTATTATTTCTTTATCTTGCATATCTACACCTCTTTAGTCTAGTTTTTGCAATTTTATGTAAAATATGTTATAATTTAATTGTTATTATTAACTTCATGGAGGTATTTTTATGTGGATTGTAATCTTCTTAGTTATTCTTGGAATTATTTGGCTTAGAGATGGCGAATATGGAACACGGAATGCTTTATTAGCAGGAATTTTTACAATGCTGTGTTTGATATACACCAAAATGTAAATCTTTAAGCAAATACAATTCATTTCCCCGCTAAACTTTAGTGGGGTATTTTTATTTTCCCTCTAGTAATTCTTTTTCAAAATCTTTAAAGCCTTCTATTTGACATTTTAGTATAAATGCTTTTGTGCTATTTTCTTCTAATGCTTCTTTATATTCTTTTTGCATTTCTTTTATCTTTTCTCTTATCACTTCTTTAGATATAGAATTTTCTATGTAGTTTAAGACTGTTTCTATTGCTTGATACTTCATCATTTCTTTAGTTCTTGTCTCTATGTTTGGTGCTTTTATGTCATATGTTCTTTTCATTAATTCTAATGTTTCTATTGCGTTCATTAATTCTTTATTCATCTAACCACCCAAGCTCCTTTACTTTTTCATTTATTGCTTGTAGTTCTTGCATCGTAAAATAATCTCTATTAACTGCTAATGTTTTTTCATTTTCTTCACAAACACTCACAGCCTTATCTACAGCAAATACAATATGTCTTGCTCTCTTCAACTTAAAGTATTTTCTATACTCACATAAGCAAGTTTCGTTTATTATATTTTCATACCCTAACTCTTCAAACATCTCATCTGCTTTACTCATAGCTTTCCTCCTCTATTTTTTCTCTATGTATCTGCTCTTTTAAATCTAATATTTCTATTTGTTGTTCTGTTATTTTATTGTCTTTTTCTTTTAACTTTATTGTTACTTTGCTAAATGTTGCTATAAACATTATTAAACTTATTGCTATTAATATTGTTACTGCTATTAATGTTTTATATAGTTTGTTATATTCTTTTTTCCAATCTATCATTTTATATTTCCTCCTACTTTATTATTCTTAATTCCAGTTCTGGATATCTCTTTTCAAATAGTTTATGTTTTATTTTAAATACATCAGTCTGTATGCCTTTTACATCTTCAACTATTGTTTTTCCGTTTTCTGTATATTTAAAATCTGCTATGTATTCTATCTTTCTAAATGTCTTACCATTCTTTTTAAAGCTTTCTTGTAGTAGGAAGTGTGGTTGTAATTCTAAGTTTTGTATTTCTCCTGCTCTTTCTAATAGCTTTAATTCTTTATATCTCTTACTTTCTGCTATACTGTCAAACACATACATATCTACTTGTACTTTTTTATTTCTGTATTTGTTCATACTCTATCTTCTCCTGTATTCCTAAAATTTGTTTTATTTGTTGTATCGGATCCTGCACTAAATCACATTCAGCTTGTCCACGAAAGTTTATGTTTTCTAATTTAGAACAGCCTCTACATAAATTATTTTTTATTGCATTTCCACATATTCCTCCGTATAGGTGGATAATTGTATTTCATAAGCTACTCCTTTAAAATGGTAAAGGTTCATTAATTTTGTTTAAGTTATCAATTATTTCATTCACTTTTTCTTCTAAAAGCTTTATTTTATCTCCTGTATACATATTTCCTAAGTCTAGTCTTTCTATTTTCCATTCTTCTTTTACTATTTCAAATTCTGTTTCTATATCACATAAATATCTAGTATCAAAATCTCCTGAAGTCCAATTCAATTTTTTATTTCTATACTCTATATATGCAATATGTAATCCTTCTTCAGTCTTAACATCTATTTTTGTATTCTCTTTTATTTCTCCACTATGTATTTTTTCAAATAATTCATTGCTTTTCATAACTACCTCCTAATCTATTTTTGGAATATGCTCATAATTTAAAGCTTCAAATCCTTGTTGTGTTCTTTCATATACTGCTACTGTTTTGCCTGTGTATTGACATTTCTTTTTGTCTATTGCTTTTACATATCCCATTTTTTCTAGTTCTGTTAGTCTTGGTGCTGTATAGTTTCTTTCTGTACTAGGTATAAATCCTAAATCAAATAATTCTACTGCTAACTCTTTTGCTGTTTTAGGTTTGTCTAATCTATTTAAAATCTGTATATATCTTATTTTTGTTTTATCCTGTATGTCATTAAAACTCATTTGTCTTGTTTGTTGTGTAATCATTTATCCTCACTCCTTTTCTGTGGGTTCATTAAATCTAAAAATATTTGGTCTTGTTCTTCTAAAGTTAATAGTTCATAATCAGAACATTTTTTTAAATCTGATATAATTTGTACAACTCTGTTTGGTTGCTCTTCGATTTGCTTTTTATATTTATTAAATAAAGTTAAATATAATTCTTTACATTCTTGTTTGTGTTGCGTTGTTGTTGCGTTGTTGTTGTCTTGCTGTTGAATTTTTAATTCTTCAACTTGGTAATCTTCCCATTTTTCAACGGTTACAATTGAAAATTTGTTGTTGGATTTTATACTAATCATATGTAATTCTTTAAGCAATTTAAAATAGTCATAAACAGTTCTATCCTTCATTTTTAATTCTTCGCTTGCTTTTTTTCTCCCTGTTACAAATTGCCCTTTTTCTAAATGTACTATTTGTTTTCCTACTAACTGTTCTCTTTCTTTATGAGTAGCTTTCACTAAACACCATATCCAAACTTTCAATGCTTTCTCATTTTCAAATATGGGAGACTCTAATATTTTTCTATATAATTTAATCCAGCTTTTATCTTCCATATCTCCCACCTTTTTTGTAAAATATAAGGGTAGATTTTGTAGTCTACCCTTAGTTGTTTGCTTTTCCATATTCTCTAATAAATTCTTCTTTTGTTTTGTTATAATATTTACACCAAGCTTTTTGTGCTAATTTCTTTAATTGTCTATTAATCTTGTCTCCATTTTTGCCATGTACTCCATTCGTTCCACGATGACTTTCTTTAGTTAAAAATACTATTAAGCCGTCATTTATACTCTTTTGCCTATAAGCTTTTGAGAAATAAACCTCGTGCCTTTCACAATACTTTTCTGTTCTTTTAGTACTGTATAATGTACTTTGTGGCATAATACAAAATCCTTCTTCTGTCTTTTTCTGTTTACTTTTCTGTACTTTTTGTACTTTTGGATAAGGATTGAAACTATTTGATAAATCTGTTACTATCATTTCTTATCCCAACTTTCTAATAAACTATCCAGTTCTGCTTTTGACTTCGTTTCTATATTTAAACTTTTAGCTAAATCTACTAATAATTCAATTAACAAACTCATTTCTTTGCTATCATATGTACTTGATCCATAGTAGCAATGTACTTTTACACATTTATCTTTTCTGTTTACTTCTTGTATTAGAAATCCTAGCCCTTGTTTACTCCATATTCTCTTAAAATTATCAAATGCTTTTTCTTCTATTATCATTGCTTCAAATGTTCCAATTTGCAAAATACTATCTTGATATATCTTTTCTTTTGTTACTACTGTTCCATCTTTGCATAGTTCTTTTGCTATCTTGTCACATAAAACCCAGCAATAAGCATTTGCGTCCAAGCTTCTTTTCTTTCTGTATTTCTTTAGGTCGACATTTAGCTTATTTTCGTTTTTTAGCTGTTCTACTACTTCTATTTCTTTTGTATCTAAAAGTAAGCTTATTTTTGATTTTCGCGTTTTGTAATCTATATTTATATCTGTTATTATTCCTGTAGTTTGCATATTTACCACCTACTTTTTATTTGGCATATCTTTTATTGCATTTAAAATGCTTGCATATTGCTTTTTAGTTAAATCTTTTGTGTTTGTTATGTTATAGTTTGTGAATAATTGTTTTTCTACATCTAGTCCTTTTTGTTTCATAATTGCATATACTGTTTTAGCTTGTTGTTCTGTTACTAAATCATCTATATTTTCTTCAGTTACTTCTGTTTGTTTTTGATTATCTTTGTCTGATTTGTCTTGTTGTTCTTTAAATTCATTTGTATCTGCATCTTTAGTATCATCAATACAAAATAATCCATTTAAAGCATATTTTCTTGCATAACTACTTGCTGTACCTGTTATTTGACTATCATCCATTCCTTTTTTCTCTTCACTTTCTCTTGCATATGCTGTATTCTCAATACAAGCTATTTCTCCATTTTTTGTATCTTCTGTATCAATTAGTATTGCTGTTGCTTTTATGTAGTATCTATTTCCTAAATTCTCTATTTTATCTGTAAGTTGTAATGTTGCTTTGTTTTTTGCTAGTAGTGGTTTTACAGCTTCTAAAATATCTTCACAGCTTCTGTATTTATAATGTCCAAATTTATTTTCTTGCCCTTTTGGAGCCTTAAGTTCTGTTTGTATATTTAAAAGTTTTTCGTATATATTCATTTATATATCCTCTCTTTCATATTCGATATTTGATAAATCTAAGAATTTTATTAGTTGTTGTAATTGCTTTTCGTATAAATTAAATTTTATTGTAATTTCCTTTTTTGTTGGCACTATCACAAATTCATCTTTTTCTTTTTTTATCTCTTCTGTTTCTACTGATTCAGCTATTTTTTGCAATTCATTTTCTCTTAATTTTTCTTGTTTTTTCTTTTCTTCTTCAATAGCTTCAAATCTGTTCATTACTGTTGTAATTGCATTACTTATATTTAATGTTTGTTTGTATTCAACTAATATTTCTGCTTTATGTTGCTGTGTTTCTATTAGTTTTAAATCATCTGCTATTTTATCTATGAATTGTTTCGCTTGTTCTTTTAAACTTTTCATACTTGCACTTAATGTTACATTTATTCTTGCTTGCTCATATGTAATAAAATCAATGTTATTTGTTGTTTTGTATTCTTCAAAGTAATCTTTTACCTCTTGCTCTTTTTTAGCTTTTAATTCGCTTTCAACTGTATCTATTTTTTTCTTTAAATCATTGTCAGCACTTCTATATTTCTCTGATATGTATTCTTTGTAAATCATTTCAAATTGCATATATGGTGCTAATACTTTTTCTTTTACTTCTTTTCTTTGTTTTTCTACTTCTTTAAATTCTTTGTTTAAATCTGCTCTTACTTGTTTTATTGTTTTTACGTTTTCTTCTGTACAAATTAATCCTTTTGCATTTTCTACTTTTTTGTCTACTTCTGTTGATAATTCTTTTAAATGTTCCTCTATTTGAGGCAATTGTTTTATAATTATTAATTCTTGCATTAAAATTCCTCCTTATCATCGTAATAGCATTCTTCTGCTATTAATTCGAATATATTTCCTTCTTCATCGTTTTCTATAAATAAGTCTTCTTCTATAATCATTGTTTTCTCCCTCTTGATTTCTACAAAATTATTTGCTATAATTAAGTAGAAATCGTATGTTTATATATGTATTTTTTGTTGAACTAATTTTGGTTGTCGAAGTCTAAAATTAGTTCTTTATTTTGTTTTGATAAATTATTTGTTAATAGTTCAATATTGTTTTCTAAGTCTACTATCTTTACTCTTAATTCTGCTGAATTATTTAATAGTATTTCATGTTCTTTTTGATAATCTTTTAACATTAAGTCTCTTTGTTCTACTTTTAGTTTTAAATCTGTTATTTCTTTTTCTAAGTTATTAATTGTATTTTTTAATGTTTCTATTAATTTTTTATTAAGCATATCTTTCACTCCTTTCCTTGTAAAATTTGGTAATTTGTTGTATAATATCCTCGAAAGTGAGGTAATTGTATGAATTTAAAAGAATATCTTCCTATTATTATTTCAGGTTTTGCTCCAATACTCGTTGTTATAATAAATAGTATCTATCAATACTACATAAACAAACAAAATAATGAAATTCAAATTAAGTTAAAAGAATTTGATTATATACATAAAGAAAAAACTCAAGCTGTAAATAAATATATTGAAAATTTCTATAACTATATTAACAATCGTAATGAAGACAATCTTACAAAGTTTAAAATGTCTTCTTATAAAGTATTACTATATGTTTCAGGATATTCTCGTCAATGTGTAACCAATCTTATCGGTGTTATTGATTCCTTCGACGATGTTTCAAATAGAGAATATGAAAATCAATTACAGAGCTTTTTAGATTCTTTAAACAATGAAACAAGCATAAATAAAATGTAATATTAAATAACAAGTATAAATCCAGGTCGTATCTGGGTTTATTTTTTTATGCCAAAATATTAAAGCAACTATAAATATTATCCCTATTGATAACAATGCAATCCCTTTAGGTATCATATTTTTTCCCTCCTAATAAATCGTATTTTGCAAAAACCCTAGCACCATTATTCCTGACATACTTATATTTGCTAGTATTATTAATAGTGCTTGTACTATTTTTTGTTTTAGTTTTCTTTTCATTTGTTTTCCTCCTTTCTAATTTAAAATCTTTTGTATTGTTTCAAATTTTGATAACAGTTTTAAATATTTTTCATTTAAATTTTGGTATTGCTCTATTGGAATTGAGTCTTCATAAATTGGTATTTTGTAATATCCTTTTTCTGTCATTTTGCAAGGTATTTCTCCTATTCTGCATTGTCTTTTTACTTCTTCCACTCCCATTCCACTTTGCCTACTGTACTCCTCTGCTGATACATACTTAGGAATATTCATTTACTTCACCTCCTTTTCACTTTCTGAAAGTTCATTTTTAAAAAAAATCGTCTCAACTTTTCTTTTTAAAAATTTTGATATTTGTATAGCTTCATTTACTGAAAATTTAACATCTCCATTTTCTTTTTTGAAATAATTACAAGGAGATTTATTTATAACAACTGCCATATCCTCTATTGTATATCCTTTTTCTTCTCTTATTTGCCTTAATTTTTCATACATCGTCTATCCCTCCTTTCAGTTTCTGAAGATATAATATTTCATTTTCTGAAAATTGTCAATAGTTTTTTTAAAATTTTTTAAATATTTTTTCATTTACTGAAATTTTCTTGATATTTTCATAAAATGAAAGTATAATATTATTAGAAAGGTTGGTTTTATTATGATTTTCGGAGAAAGAATCAAACAATTAAGAATAGAAAATGAATGGACACAAGAATACGTTTGTGAGAAATTAAGCATCTCCTCTGGTGCATTATCTAGGTACGAAACTAGTATGTATGAACCTAAATCATTATCGTTAGTAAAAGATTTTGCTAACTTATTTGGTGTGTCAACAGATTATCTATTAGGAAAATCCGACATACGTAATCCTCAAAAAGTAGATTTAGATGATATGGATATTGCATTTGCTAGTGGTATAAGAGGATTAAACAAAGAAAATCAAGAAACATTAAAAAATATAATGGATGGATTGTTAGCAAAACAAAAAATAGAAGATGAAAAGAAAGAGGAAAAATAAATGGAAGAAATAAAAGAAAAAATTAGTAAATTAAAACAAAATAATAAGTTTTTTAACTTTATACTAAACGGAAAAAACATAGCAATTATTGTATTGTCATTTTTACTTTTTTGTGCTTTTTGTGCTTACACAAATCCTGTCGATGTAACACAATATGAAAATCAAATAACAGAATTAAATACAAAATTAGATGACAGTAATAAAAAAATAGAAGATAATCAAAAACAAATCACTAATTTACAAGATGCAAATAAAATTTTGCAAGAAGAAAAATCTAAACTAGAAGAAGAAAAAACAACTCTTGAAACAGAAAAACAAGAGTTAAATACAAAAATAGAAGAGTTAGAAAAGGTTTCTTCTACTAAAGCTACAACTACTACCTCTTCTACTTCTCAAACACAAAAATCCTCTAGCCAAGCTACATCTTCTACAAATAAGTCTACTTCCGCTTCTTCAATAAGTAGTGCAAAATCATCAAGCGGAACCTCTGCTACAAGCTCTACTACTAATTCTCAAATGGTTTGGGTTGGAGAAACTGGGACTAAATATCATAATCAAACTTGTTCAACATTAAAAGGAAAAGGACATCAAATAACAATGCAACAAGCACTTTCAGAAGGCAGACAAGCTTGTAAAGTATGTCATTAATATAGGAGAAAAAATGGAAACATCTGCTTTATATGATAAAATAGAAAAAGAAAATATTAACTATATAAATGCTAAACTGCTTTTCACTCGTGGTGCAATAGCACATTGTAATAATTTAACTGCAATTGTTGTAGATGACAATCAAATAAAAAGTCAAGTTAGCGAAAATACAGTTTTAATACAAGAGTTAGGTCACTATATGGCAGGCGCATACTATCGCACGAACAGTCAATATGAATTAATAGACAAAATGGAACATAAAGCAGACAAAAAGTCTTGGCAAGAATTTTTGCCATATGAAAAAATTATAAAATTAATGAAAAATGGATTAACAACAGCCACACAGCTTGCAGAATATTTCAATGTAGAAGTACCTTATATGGCTAGATGTTTAAATTATTACTATAATAATTCACATGGATTTACAGATGACAAAGTATCAGTGTAGATACTTTTATTTTTTAGGAGGTAAAAATGGCAAGTAAAACAAATGTAGTTATAAACGGAAAAACATATTATAGAGTTAGAAAGACAATAGGCTATAAAGATGATGGTTCTCCTGTACTAAAATCTTTTTATGGAAAAAATAAATCAGAAGCAGAAGAAAAAGCAAATCAATATATCAATGATTTAGAAAATGGATTAATTGTAAGTGCAGAAAATTATACTATCTCTCAATTGATGCATATTTGGTTATTTGATTTTCTAAATAATTCTACTAAACTAAAGCCTTCCACTTTTCAAAGATACGAAGGTGTTTATAGAAACTATGTAAAAAATTCTTCAATTGCAGGAACAAAAATATCTAAATTAAATCCTGTTCAAATTCAAAAATATTATAATGAATTATCAAAAACTAAAACATACTCACAAATAAATACATTAAATACAATTTTAAAGGTGTTTTTTAACTGGTGCAGTACAAACGGATATATTATGAAAAATCCTTGCTTAAATTTGAATTTAAAAGGAAATAAATCAGATATTATTAATAATAAAAGAAAAGAAGTAGAAATGCTAAATAAAAAGGAAATCGAAACTATAAAAAAACATATCAAAAATACAGATTTTGAATTGTTATTTTTATTAGATTTAGGAACTGGATTAAGACAAGGAGAATTATTAGCTTTAGATTGGAAACATATTGATTTAAAGAAAAAAGAAATTAAAATTGAACAGTCTGCGAAGGAAGTTTATATATATGATGATTCGGAACATAAACATATAGAAACTATTATTCAAACTCCTAAAACACAAAACTCATTTAGAACTATTCCGCTTCCTTCTTCTTTAATTGATAAACTAAATGAAGTGAATAATAAAAAAGGATATTTATTTTTAGATAGCGAAGGGCAGTTGCTAAAAGGAAAAAATGTTTCTACTAAATGGACTAAAATACTAAAGGAATGTAATATTCCTCATAAAAAATTTCATTCTATTAGACATACTTATGGATCTATGTTATTACAAAAAGGAGTAGATATAGAAACTGTTGCTGAATTAATGGGACATACTGCAATTTCAATTACACAAATATATATGCACTCCGAAACAAAAATAAAATCAAAATCTGTCAACAAATTAAATTCTATTCTAAACTAAGTGGTTAATTAGTGGTTAATTCAAAAAACAAGGTGTCTCAAATCTCTTGAAACACCTTGTTTTTAGCAATTTTTGTAATTTATGGTAGCGAAGATGTGATTCGAACACATGACCCTTCGGGTATGAACCGAAT
>CAOKRJ010000033.1 GCA_948471115.1 uncultured Clostridium sp. | reverse complement strand
AGGAATATATAACTTAAATATAAGAAAACTAGGATACTTAGAAACAGAAATAATATACATTAAAGTAGGAGAAAAAGACGATATAGTAGAAATAGGAGAGCAGATTCTAGTAGCAGGGGATGTAGTACCAACAGGAGAAATAGAGATAGACGATTTAGTAGACCTAAACGAAAACTATGGAGAAGAAATAACAGAAGAAAACAAAGAAACAAAATCAATATTTGACTTAAACGAAGACGGAAAAATAGACATGCTAGATAGAGCAATCCTAAAGAAAAACTATGGAAAAATAGTAGAACCAATACAATGGGGAAAACCTAGCAAAAAGAAAGAAATTTTAGTCGAGGTAGGCATAGGGGAAGAACAGACAGTAGAACCAGTTGTAGAAGAAAACATAATAAATTTAGAGAAACCAAATTTATCTGAAAACGAAGAGTAAAATGATGCCACTGTGACCAAAATTTGACAAATAAAAATAAATAGCGTATAATACATTGTGCGTGATAAATTTTTAGGGGTGATATTTTGAAGAAGCGTATAATAATTTCTTTACTATGTGGCTTAGTTATATGTTGTACAGCAGTATATACCTTTGCAACAACAGGAATTGTTAATACAGATACGTTAAGACTTAGAAAAAGTAACTCAACAGATTCATCTATAATAGCATTACTTTCAATAGATGAAAAAGTTGAAATATTAGAACGTACTGAAAATGGTTGGTATAAAGTAAAATATACAGACTCAAAAACAAATAACGCATATGAAGGTTATGTCAGTGGAGACTATATAACAATAAAAGAAGAAATAAAAACACCACCAACAAATCCTAGTGAAGAAAACAAAACTTCAGAAGAAAAGAATGAAAATCAACAAGAAGAAAACAAAAATATTCCTTCAGAAGAAGAAGGTACGAAAGAGAATGTAGCAGAAAGTACTACTAAAATAATAAACAAGGGTGAAAAAATATATAAAATACCATTAATAAATTCTAACACTATTAACATTTTAGAAAATGATGTAACTGTAGAAGTAGCAACAGAAGTCAATGGATGGTCTTATGTAACTTCAGATAATTGTGAAGGATGGATAAGAACAGAAAAGTTAAAAGACACTAGTGCTAAAAATAAAATTGGGTATATAAATACAAACTCAGTAAATTTCAGAGAAAAGCCAGATTTATCAGGAAAAGTCATTTCAGCACTATCAAGAAATGCAGAAGTAGAGATTATAGAAGAAAATAATGGTTGGATAAAGATAGAATATAAAGGAAATGTAGGATATGTTGGAACTAAATATGTATCAGACTCAAAGATACAAACAACATCAAGAAGCTCAGCAAGTAGAAGAGCAAAAACTACAAAGACAAAAACAAAAGCGATAACAAAAACAACAGAAACAGTAGTAGAAGATACATTACCTGTAAAAACAGAAGTGGAATCACAATCATCAAGTGCAAATACATCTGAAATAGTATCATATGCTAAAAAATATTTAGGATATAGATATATACACGGAGGAAATACTCCATCTGGATTTGACTGTTCAGGATTTACACAATATGTATATAAACATTTTGGTTATTCTTTATCACGTTCAAGTAGCAGTCAAGCAGGAAACGGTGTTGCAGTAGGTAGAGCAAATTTACGACAAGGAGATATAGTATGTTTTTCTGGATCAAAAAATAGCAAAAAGATATCTCATGTAGGAATATACATTGGAGGGGGAAAATTCATACATGCTGCGAACTCACGAAAAGGAGTAATAACATCAAATGTAGAAGGTGATGGATATTTCTATGTATGTGCAAGAAGAATAGTAAAATAAACACAATAGGCACAATGTATCATGCCAAAGATAAATAGAAATTAAAAATATAGTAGCATAAATTAATATATTTATAATGATGGGGGCAATAAAATATAAGAAGGTATAAAATGAATAGACCAATATTAATTGTGCTAATAGGTTATATAATAGGAATAATTTGGGAGCTATACTTAAAAATAAGTATAGCTCATTTTATAATTATATTAGTAATAGTGGCAATAATAGTAAAAAAGGAGATAGATTTCTTTTCAAAAAAAATGCAAAAAGACACAAAATTTCTTTATAAAAATAAAGTTGACCATGCATATACAAATAGCTCTATAAAAGCTAAGAAAACATGTATAGGTATAATTGAGCATACACTTAATGTAAAAACAATCATCTTACTTATAATATCAATTCTAATATCAAACAATGTAACATCATATCTAAATAACAAATATCGAATAATTTATAATATGAGCACAGAAGAACAAACATACATAGGAACAATAATCAGTGATGAAAGTAGAGGAGAATACAAAAATAGTTATACAATAAAAATTGAAAATATAAATGGAAAAACTAAATATAAAAATATCAAATTGATATTAAACATACCTAAAAACAAAAATACAAAATTAAATTATGGAGACAAAATAAAAATTACAGGAAATTATGTTAAACCAGAGGTACAAAGAAATTACAGAGGGTTTGACTATGCTGAATATCAAAAGACAATAAAAGTTTATGGAACAATAACTTACAGTGGAAGTGAACTAAAAATATTAAAAAGCAAAAATTTAAACAATATAGAGTTAATAACTCATAGAATAAATAATAATATAGAAAAGAACATAAAAAAACTATTCAAAGAACAAGAAGCCAGGATATTAAATGGAATATTGTTAGGAAATAATCAGGACATAGATGAACAAATAAAAGAAGACTTTAGAAACAGTGGAATATATCATATATTAGTAGTATCTGGTGCACATATGACATATATCATTTTAGGATTCACATATATTCTAGACAAAATCAATATTAGTAGTAGAAAAAAGGTAATAATAAAAACCTTAGGGATAATATTTTTTATGCTAATAACAACAACTTCTATTTCAGTCTCAAGAGCAGGAATAATGGAATTTATAACATTAGGAGCAAGTTTTTTTTATAGAAAAAAGGACAAAATAAACACTGTTTGCCTATCAATGCTCATAATACTGCTATATAACCCACATAGCGTAAACAGTATAAGTTTTCAATTATCATATGGAGGGGTAATTGGAATTTTACTATTAAGTAAACCTTATGAATATTTATTGAGAAAGGTAAAAATAAATAACAAAATATCAGAAATTATATCAGTTATATTATCAGCACAAACAATGATAATACCAATAATGGTAATAAATTTTCATACAATATCATTAACATTTTTATTTGCTAACATTCTAGTAAGTTATATTATAGGAATAATCATTATTTTAGGATTTATTTGTGTATTTATATCATTAATATCACTAAAAATTTCAAGATTTATAGCGATTTTTACTAGTATTGCATTAAAAATTTTAATTCTTATTTCCAAAATCTTTGGAAATATACCATTATCAAAAATATATGTAACAACACCAAATACATTATCAATTTTACTATACTATATAACAATTATAATTATATCATTAAGACATTATATCTTTTGGAAAAAAAAGACACACAAAAAAAGACAAAAAAACAAGGAAGATATATACTATAAAAATATAGATAAAGCGATAAAAACATTAGCCATTTTAGCAATAATAACCATAATTAATAATAATATTAGCATATCAAAAAATTTAAGAATCCACTTTATAGATGTAGGACAAGGAGATGCAACTCTAATTATAACTCCAAACAACAAAAAGATATTAATAGATGGAGGAGGAACAATGAATTCAAGCCAAAACTATGACATTGGAAAAAATACAATGCTTCCATATTTATTAGATAGAGGCATAAACAAAATAGACTATATTATGATATCTCATTTTGACGCTGACCATTGTCAAGCATTGTTAGCAATTTTAAACTCAATAAAAGTAAAAAATATAATAATATCAAAACAAGCAGAAAAAGTATCTAACTATAAAAAAATAATGGAAATAGTAATAAAGAAGAAAATAAACATTATGGTAATAAAAAGAGGAGATGTTATAAATGTGGATAACTATGTGGAAATTCAAATACTTTATCCAGAAAGTAAACTATACTTTAATGATATAAACAATAATTCAATAGTAGCAAAACTTAGATACAATAAATTTACAATGCTATTTACTGGAGATATAGAAAGTAAAGCAGAAGAAAGAATAACCCAGATTACAAAAAAAGAATTAGAAGCTATCGTATTAAAAGTAGCACATCATGGTTCAAAAACTTCAACAACAGAAGAAATATTAAAAGCAGTAAAACCCAAAATTGCATTAATAGGAGTAGGCAAAAACAATAAATTCAATCATCCCAATAAAGAGGTTTTAGATAGAATAAAGGAAAATCGGAATAAAGATATATAGAACAGATAAATATGGAGAAATAAGTATAATCGTAAACAATAAAGGAAACATACAAATAAAAACACATATAAACACAATGGACTAAAACTAAATATTTAAAATCATACCTTAACAAAATATTTCAATTAATTTATGCATAATGAATAAAGTTTTCTAATATAAATAATATAAGAAAAATAGAGAGGAAAAGTTTATCTTATGATTGTTATTAGAAAAAAGACTATATTTAATTGTTTAATTCTATTTTGTATTTGTTTCATGATATATTTATTAACAAAAAGTGATAATAAAGAAAAACAAGTAGTAGCACTACCAGTAAGTAATAGAGTAGTTGTAATAGATGCTGGGCATCGGTGGAGAAGATGGAGGAGCAGTATCAGAAGGAGGAATATCAGAAGCCAATATCAATTTATCTATTGCATTGAAATTGCAAAATTTATTAGAACAAAGTGGGGCCACAGTAATATTAACAAGATCAACAGATAAAGCAATATATGATACAAATG
The DNA here is from genome assembly GCA_948471115.1 of uncultured Clostridium sp. Lineage (GTDB taxonomy): Bacteria > Bacillota > Clostridia > TANB77 > CAG-508 > CAKPSH01. The sequence goes on along the minus strand of CAOKRJ010000033.1, from coordinate 14,773 downwards.
TAGATGAGAGCATGAGACAGAAAAAGATATCAGATTTAAAAAATCGAGTAAAGATAGGTAATACATCATCTGCTGACATTTTTATATCAATACACCTAAATAAAATACCACAAGAGCAATACTATGGGTGGCAGACATTTTATAAAGATGATGATGAGCAAAGTAAACAACTAGCTGAAAGTATACAGAATAATTTAAATCAAGCAATAAAAAAGGAAAACCATAGACTTGCAAAAACGATTGAAAAAATTTACATAGTTGATAACGTCGAAATTCCTATAACTATTGTAGAATGTGGATTTCTATCAAATCATGAAGAATTAAAAGAATTACAAACTGAACAATATCAGGAAAAAATAGCATGGGGTATATATAATGGTATAATGGATTATTTTACAATACAATAGAACAAATAAGAAAAATCTTTGATTTTTCTTTAATTTGTTCTTGCCCTAACAGAGTTTTCGACTGTAAGGAGAAAATCTCAAGGGCTGCGATTATAGCCTTTTATATAATAAATGAGCAAGGCTTATAAGCCTTGCTGTTTCATTGAAGATCCATCAGAAATACCTCATCAGGTATTTCTAGAGAAATTACATCTTCCTCGATAGATAATTCTGGATTGCTAAGTACTTCAAAAGCTAACTCTAAAAATGCGTTATCACTCATATCACTCATATCAAATCCTCCTATATGAATATTATCACCTACACTAATATATTAACATAAATTTCAAAATTTTTCAATGTACTCTACATATGTTGAAATAGGTAATTTATACCACCATTAGCAATAGCAGTTAGAGAAAGTATAATTATACCTGCTGTAACAACGCCTAAAGCTAAAGGTAAAAAAGCCTTCTTTGGCGGTAAATCTAAAAAATTTGCTATAAGAGAACCAGTCCATGCACCAGTTACTGGCAAAGGAATTGCTACAAATAGAAATAAAGCAAAGAAAGTTGCTGTTTGAAGCTTTGGATTTTCAGCAATTTTTTTATTAGCCTTTTCAGTTGCGAAATCTATTATTTTTTTAAAAGGTTTAAACTTACCAAAAAAATTAAATAACGGTTTGATATATTTTACAATAAAGAATATTGGAATGCAATTACCAACAACTGCCAAAATGAAAGCTTCAATATAAGTTAAATGAAATGTAAAAACTGCAATAGGAATTGCACCACGCAATTCTATAATTGGAACCATACTAATAATAATAGTAAATAGATATTTAATAAAAATACTCTCTAACATCAAAAAAACCTCCATAAAAATATATTATATAAATATTGCTTATAGGGGCGTCCTTTGGACGTCCGTGTGGCAAAGTCACATTGATTATTATATTACTTCAAAGTTACAGTAATAACAGTTCCTTCCTCAACAGAGGAATCCTTAGGTACATCCTGAGAAGCAACAGTTCCACTACCAACAAATTTTAAATTTAAATTTAAGCTTGAAAGTAAATTTCTAGATTGAGCCAAAGTATAACCAGTTAAATCTGGAACAGTTACAGATGTTCTGATAGAATTTTGCTTAGTATATAAAGCAACAGTAGAATTTTTATGTAAAGATGTTCCAGCTTGTGGAACTTGTTCTGTAACAAGTGTAGAATTTGCATCTTCAGTACTAGAACAACTAACCTTTAATCCTGAATTATTTAATATTTTCATAGCTTCTGTTAAAGTTTTATTCGTTACAGTAGGAACAGAAATTAAGTCAGCAGAGGAAGCTACATCAGATTCTCCTGCTACAATACCCATATATGGAAGTATTTCTGATAACATTTTTGAAACAATAGGAGCAACTAAAGTACTACCATAAGAACTTGAGGTTTGTGGATCATACAAAACAGCAAGTAATACTATTTCAGATTCATTTGAAGGAGCAATAGCTACAAATGAAACGGAAGAAATATTATATTTACTGCCAGATAAAGATGTACCTTCAGCTGTACCAGTTTTTCCTCCAATTGTATAGCCTTGAACAGCACCTTTTTTTCCACCACCATCAGTCACAACATATTCCATAATATTTCTAACTTTTGCAGCAGTTTCTTCAGATATAACAGTACGTACAGGAACAGGATTAATAGTTGTTACATTTTTAGAATCTGAATTTGTAGATACTATTTGTCTAACAATTTGAGGTTGCATTAATTTTCCGCCATTTGCTATAGAAGATATAGCAGTAACTAATTGTAAAGGAGTAATTTTAAACCTCTGACCAAAAGATAATGTTGCAAGTTCCACAGGACCAACGTCAGATTGATTAAAGAAAATACTAGAAGCTTCTCCAGTTGTATCAATACCTGATTTATCAAATAATCCAAATGCATGAAAATATCTATAAAGAGTATATATTCCTATTCTTTGACCTAACTGAATAAATGCAGAATTGCAAGAATGACCAACTGCTTGTTTTAATGTCTGAGAACCATGAACTTCATGAGAAGCACATCTAATTTTTCTATCAGCAACTTGTATAGAACCTGTGCATACAAAATCGTTAGGTGTATTATCTTTAGTAATATCTTCCTCAAGGGCGATAGCAGTCATAATTGTTTTAAAAGTAGAACCAGGTTCATAAGTTAAAGAAACATTTTTATCAATCCATCTCTGATATAAAGTATTTGTTTTATCTGTAGGAGAAATTGAAGACATATCAATATCAGTAATTGTAAAAGGGTCATTCAAATTATATGAAGGGTAAGTAGCCATTCCTAAGATATGTCCAGTATTAGGATCCATTGCTATAGCACTACCTCCTGATGCCTTAGCTTGAGAAACACCTTCTGCCAAATACTTTTCCATAATACTTTGGATATTAACATCTATAGTAAGATATAAATCACTACCATTTTCAACCTCAATATATTGACTAGCATCACTAGAAATTTCGCTATTATGAACATCAGCCGTAGTTACAATCTTGCCAGCAAGACCTGTAAGAGTAGAATCCCATTTTGCTTCTATTCCATATAATCCTTGACTATCAGTACCTGTAAAACCTATTATATGAGCAGCTAATGTATCATATGGATAATATCTTTTGGTATCTTCATCTATATTTATGCCAGAACTAATTTTTTTATTATCAGTCATCCAAGTTTTTAGTAAGGAAACCTTATCTTGTTCAACCTTTTTTGCAATAGTTACAACAGAAGTAGTACTATTAACTTGAGAAAGAGTAGTCTCATAATCTAATTGAAAAATATCTGATAAAGCTTTAGCTACAGCTTCCTTATTTTCGCTTTTAATTTTTGAAGGATTAATACTTACAGTATCAACTGCTGCACTTATTGCAAGAGCTTTTCCATTAGTATCATATATTGAGCCTCTTTTAGGACTTATTATATCATTTAATGTTTGCTGACGAGAAGCTAGTTCTTTCAATTCATTTCCATCAACAAATTGAAGCCAAGCAATTCTTACCAATAAAAATACAAGTATAATACCTGAGAACAAAGAAAAAAAAGCTATTCTCTTAGTTGGTACAGGTCTATAAGCTTTAACTTTTGATTTTTTTTGTTTACTTCTATTACTTTTATCCATAATATTTATATAATCCTCATTTCTTTCTAAGGAACAAACTTAATCTTTCCTTTTTCTACAATTTATATAAAACATTTTATAATAACAGACATTAAAAATCAAGTAAAGAACAAAAAATTCACAAATCATAAAAAAGATGAGTTACAGTTTAGGTGTGCCATTTTTCCAAAAAAATGTATACTAATTTTTAAATTTATGGTAAAATAACAAAAGTAAAAATTTACTGGTATACCTATATAAATAGTGATAATTATAATGAAAGTTATGGAGGAAAAAAATTTAAAATGAAAGAAAAAGAAATAGAGAGGTTAATGAATTTAAAAAAAATAGAAAATGATATATATAAAAGTAATACAAACATAAAATACATATGTGGAATAGATGAAGCAGGGCGAGGACCACTTGCAGGACCTGTTGTAGTTGCAAGTGTAATTATGCCAAAAGATTCAATTATAGAATGGGTAAATGACTCAAAGAAAGTATCAGAAAAAAGGAGAGAAGAACTATATGAAATCATTATAAAAGAAGCAATTTCATATGGAATAGGAATTGTAGATGAAAATATAATAGATGAAATAAATATATTAAACGCAACAAAAAAAGGATTAACAGACTCATTGAGAGACTTAAAAGTAAAACCAGATTTAATAATAGTAGATGCTTTAAAAGGAATAGACACTCTACAAATTCCATATATGTCAATAGTAAAAGGAGATGCAAAATGCTATAGCATATCAGCAGCATCAATACTCGCAAAAGTAACAAGGGACAGAATAATGAGAAGATATGATAAAATATATCCAGAATATGGTTTTGAAAAACACAAAGGTTATGGAACATCAGCACATATCTCAAAAATAAGAGAGATAGGGGCATGCCAAATTCATCGCAAAACATTTATAAAAAATTTTAATAATTGTAACAATACAACCGCATAAAGTGTTACTGAATAATAATTAGACTATACTTTATTTAGTTATAATATTTTTAACAAGCTTTAAGTAAAGTTCTTGAAATTTTCACATATTTAAGGTATTATAATAAAAGATGTTAAAATATAAGGAAGGATAACGAATGTACTTAAAAAGACTAGAATTACAAGGATTCAAATCATTTGCAGACAAAACAACATTAGAATTAATGCCAGGAATTACAGCAGTTATAGGACCAAATGGTTCAGGAAAAAGTAATATTTCTGATGCAATAAGATGGGTGCTAGGTGAGCAAAGCATGAAATCACTAAGAGGGCAAAAATCAGAAGACGTAATTTTTGCAGGAACGCAAAACAGAAAATCATTAGGATTTGCAGAAGTATCTTTAATATTTGATAATTTGGATGGTAGACTACCAATAGAATATAGTGAAGTAACAGTAACAAGAAGACTATTCAGAAGCGGAGAATCAGAATATCTAATAAACAAAACAGATTGTAGACTAAAAGATATAGTAGAATTATTTATGGACACAGGGATAGGAAAAGATGGATACTCAATTATAGGACAAGGAAGAATAGATGAAATACTAAGTAACAAATCAGAAGACAGAAGGCATGTATTTGAAGAAGCCTCAGGAATAGTAAAATACAAAGCAAGAAAAATAGAATCAGAAAAAAAACTAGAGCAAACAAAACTGAATCTACTAAGAATAAATGATATAATATATGAAATAGAGCAAAAAATAGAACCATTAAAAGAACAATCTGAAAAAGCAAAAAAATATTTAAACTTAAAAGAAGAACTAAAAAACATAGAAGTAGGGCTATTTGTGTACAACATTAATGAATACAAAGGAAAACTAGAAAAAATAATAGAAGACACTCAAATTTTAAACTATCAAAAAGACGAAGAAAATAATAAACTAGAAGAAATAAATAATTTAAAGCAAAAATTAAAAGAAGAAATAGATATAATTACAGAAGAAATAGAAAAATTACATAACTTAGAAGCCAAAACACTACAAGAAAAAGAACAAATAAACTCAGACATAAAAGTAATAAACGAAAGAATAACAAATAATAATCTAAATCATAAAAGATTTGAAGAAGAAATTAAGGAATTAAAAGAAAAGGAAAACACATTAAAAGAAGAAGTAAAACAAAAAGAAGAGAAGAAAATTAATTTATCAGTAAACAAGGAAAAATTTGAAAAAGAATTAGAGGAAAAGCAAAAAGAATTAGATGAATTAAACAACAAATTATCTGAAAAAGAAAAAGAAATAGAAGAATACAAAAAAGTAGTAGAACAATGTATAGACACTAAATTTGAAAAAAGCACAGAAATAAGTAGTTATGAAGTAAACCTTGAAAACTTAGACAAAAGAGAAAAAGCAATAAAAGTAGAAATGCAACAATCAATATTAGAACTAGATAGAGCAAAATTTAATAAAGAAGATATTGCAAGAGTATTTTATGGTATAGAAAATAAAAGAAAAGAAACAATATCAAAGTTAGAAGAAGCATCAAGAAATAGAGAAAACAGTGTAAATAAAATAAAAAAATATGAGGATGAAATAAACTTAATATCATCAGAATACAGAATAAAAGAATCAAGACTAAAATTTTTAAAAGAAACAGAAAAAGAAAAAGAAGGATACACAAAAAGTGTAAAAACGTTACTATTGGAATGTGAAAAAAACACAGAACTATCAAAAGGAGTAAATGGAGTTCTCAGTAGTTTAATAGAAGTAGAAAAAAAATATGGATTAGCAATAGAAATGGCATTAGGGGGAGCACTCCAAAACATAGTAACAGAAACAGAAAGTGAAGCAAAAAAATTAGTAGAACACCTAAGAAAAAACAATATAGGAAGAGCATCATTTTTACCAATATCAGCAATAAAAGGGAAAAAGCTAGATTACATAAATAATAAAGGAATTCAAGGGATAGAAGGAATAGCATCAGACTTAGTAAAATACAATTCAAAATATGAAGGAATAATGCAAAGTTTATTAGGAAGAGTAGTAATAGTAGAAGATATGGAACAAGCAATACAACTAGCAAAACAAAACAAATATGCATTCAAAATAGTAACACTAAAAGGAGATATAATAAACCCATCAGGAATGATAACAGGAGGTTCAGCACCAACAAAAACAGTTAACATATTAGGAAGAGCAGGAGAAATAAAAGACTTAGAAAAAGAACTACAGAATATAGAGCAAAAAATAAAGAAACTAGAACAAGAAAAAGAAGACTATAAAAAATCAATATCAGAAACTTTAGAAAAAGATAGAGAATTAGAAGAAAGATTAAAAGAGATTGACATAAAATACGCAACAGATAAACAAAAATTAATATCTGTAGAAGAAAATATTGAAAAATCAGAAAAGTACATACAAAAATTAAAAAGTGAAGAAAAAGAACTAATAGAGCAAAAAGAAAAAATAGAAAAAAAGAAAACAGAAACACAAAAAGAAATAGAAGAACTAGAACACAAAAAAGAAAAACTAAGCTCAATAATAAATGAATATGCAAGTGTAAATAAAGACAATCAAAAATATATAGACGACTTAAACTATGATGTAACAAACTTAAAAATATCAGTAAATTCATTCAATGAAAGTGAAATATCAATAGAAGAAGTAGTTGAAAGAATCAATAATGAAATATCCACAAACAACATAAGTATAAAAAACAAAGAAGAAAACCAAGAAAAAATAAAAACAGAAAATAAAAAATTAACACAAGAAATACAAGAACTTGAAAATAGATTAGTAGAAATGGATAAAAATATAGAAAATAGAGCTAATAAAGTACAAGAGCTAAAAGGCGAAAGAAACGCAAAAAATGAAAAATTAGAAGAAACAGAAAAAAAAGTAATAAATCAATTTGAAATATTAGAAACAATCAAATCCGAAATAACGAAAATAGAAATAAAAAAAGAAAAAGTAGAACATGATATAGAAGAAGTAACAAATAAACTTTGGGAAGAATATGAATTAACGCCAAACAATGTAACAGAAGAATATAAAAAGCCAGACAACGTAATCAATGCAACAAAGCAAGCAAATAAAATCAGAGAAGAAATCAGAAACATAGGAAGTATAAACATAGACTCGATAGAAGAATATAAAAATACATCAGAAAGATATGACTTCATGTGTGAGCAAAGGCTAGACGTAGAGAACTCAATGGCACAACTAAAAGACGTAATAGCAGAAATGACAGAAACCATGAAAGAGCAATTCCTAAAGCAATTCAAGACAATAAACGAAAACTTCAAAGCAACCTTCAAAGAGCTATTTGGAGGAGGGATGGCAGAACTAAAACTAGAAGATGAAAATAACATCCTTGAAACAGGAATAGAGATAAAAGTACAACCACCAGGCAAAAAGCTACAAAACATGATGTTATTATCAGGAGGAGAAAGAGCCTTCACAGCAATAGCACTACTATTCTCCATGTTAAAAATAAATCCATCACCATTCTGTATACTAGACGAAATAGAAGCAGCACTAGACGATGTAAACGTATATAGATTTGCGGAATACCTAAAAAAATTCGTAGGACAAACGCAATTCCTAACAATAACACACAGAAAAGGAACAATGGAACAGGCATCCACCGTCTACGGAGTTACAATGGAGGAAAACGGAATTAGTAAATTATTATCAATGAAGTTAAAATAGTAATAATTCCGTTTTCGTGAAAAATTTACGTAGTGGCAGACACAGGACCTGCCCCTACAATGGGTATAAAATATATTTATAATTAATATGAATGCTTAAATTCTTGTAATTTCACGGACGCCCGAAGGGCACCACTACATATCTCTACAATTTTAAATTTCACCTAAAAATTCATGATTCCCACAAACACAAATTTAGATATATCTCTTTTCAGAAAATGGGAAAGAAGAATTTCTAATTTTTAAAAATACAAAAAAGACAAAGATAATAAAAACGAAAGGAAGAAAAACATGGTAGAAAAAAGAAAAATAGTATTAATAGGAACAGGCTTTGTAGGGATGAGTTTTGCATACTCATTATTAAACCAAGGTGGAGTAAACGAGCTAGTACTAGTAGATGTAATGAAAGAAAAAGCAGAAGGAGAAGCCATGGACTTAAGCCATGGGTTATCATGTGCACCATCAAGAATAAACATAAAATCAGGAGACTACACAGAATGTAAAGATGCAAACATAGTAGTAATCACAGCAGGAATTGCACAAAAACCTGGGCAAACAAGACTTGAACTAACAACAACAAATGCAAAAATAATGAAAGAAATAACAGAAAATGTAATATTAAATGGATTTAAAGGAATATTTGTAGTAGCAAGTAATCCAGTAGACATCATGACATATGTAGTATCGAAGGTATCAGGATTTCCGAAAAACAAAGTAATCGGCTCAGGAACAGTATTAGATACAGCAAGACTAAGATATATATTAGGAGAATACTTTAACGTATACAGTAAAAATATACATGCATATATAATGGGAGAACATGGAGACACATCATTTGTACCATGGACACATTGTTACATTGGATGTAAAAACATAATAGAAGTATTAGAAGACAGACATCAGGATATAAGTATATTAGAAGATATATATACAGATGTTCAACAAGCAGCATATGAGATAATAAACAGGAAAAAAGCAACATATTATGGTATAGGATTAGCACTTACAAAATTAGTAAAAGCAATAATAAATGATGAAGAGCAAATACTACCAATATCTACAAAATTAGAGGGGGAATATAAACATAAAGGACTATTTATTGGAGTTCCAGCAATAGTAAATAGAAATGGGGTAAGAGAAATACTAGAATTAAGACTAACAGAAGGAGAACAAGAAAAATTTGATTATAGTTGGGACACACTAGAAAAAACGATACAAGAAGCAGTAGAGCCACTAAAACTGTTATAAATGTAAGGGCACGGTGCACCGTGCCTTTATAATATATAGAAATTATAATCTATCATAGAAATCTTCAGTAAAATCAGTACTTTTCACTGTTCCATCTGCTTTTAGGATTGACTTTATAACTCTATATTGTAAGATAGTAATTATTAAGCAAATCACAACACCACCTAATATAGAAGCATAACAAGTAATTTCTGTTCCATTAAAAGGAACGAGTCCAGATTCAAATAAATCTGATTCTAATTCATAGTTTCCATTAGCAACTAAGATAGACCTTAAATTTATTATATTAGGATTTATAATACAAAAAAAGGCAATAAAAAGAGTAGATATAGATCCAAAGATTATTGATAAAATTACAAATTTTTTAGCTTGTTCTAATTTGCTAGATTTTATGCAATTCTTAGTCATATAAGCAAAAATAGCAGATACTATAATTACAATACTTGAAAAAAGATAAAAGAAAGTGCCAACTAATTTATCCAATACATGAAAATGCTCTAATTGCATCATATTAAAAATATAAGCAATAAATGTAAAAATAGAAAGACCAATACTAATATTTAAAAGTTTGCAAGCTTTGTCAGAATAAGTTTTTCTTATATGTTCTTCATTTTTAACAATAGATTCATTATTATAAAGATTATCATTCATTTACTCATCATCTCCTTAATTCATATTAAAACATAAAATAGAGTTTTAGTAAATAATATTGGATTAGTTTACCAGAAAAATATCAAAATTCTATTGAAAAAAATTATAAATGTGTTAAAATAAGAATAATTTAAAATCAAGAACAAATTTTAAAATTCGAAAACCTTAATTATCTAAAGGTAAAAATCCAAGAAACAAATTAAATAAAAATCGAAAGGAGAAGCTATGGAAATGCTATCATCAAAACAAAAAACAGCAATAATAATAGCAGGAGTAATAGTTGTAGGAATATTCATATTTTATATGACAACAAAATCTAATAACTATATTACACCAGAAATCAATGAAATTGCAGAAGACGAAACAAAAGAAGAAGAAGAAGAGGAAGAAGAAATTATGCCAAAAGAAATAGTAGTACATATAACAGGAGCAGTTCAAAAAGAAGGTATAGTGAGAATAAAAGAAGGCTCAAGAATAGTAGATGCAATAGAAGCGGCAGGAGGAATGACTAATGAAATAGATTTAGGAAAGATTAATTTAGCATATACTTTAAAAGATGGGCAAAAAATTTACATACCGAAAACTTCAGATATAGGGGAAGAATATACAAAAGGCGTAAATGAAAGTGATATAATCATAGATGCAGGAACAGAAGAAAACTCTAGTACAAATACAAAAGTAAATATAAATACAGCAAATATATCACAATTAGAAAGTATATCTGGAATAGGAGAAAGTACAGCAAACAAAATAATACAATATAGAGAAAAGAACGGAAAATTTAAAACAATAGAAGAAATAAAAAATGTATCAGGAATAGGAGAATTAAAATATGAAGGAATAAAAAACGATATTTGTGTAGAGTAACAAGAAAAGTGGCTTTGCCACTTTTTCTTCTGACGATTTAAGTTTCCAAATGTAAATGAGGAAATCTTAAAGGCATGAGCAATTATAGTCTTTTATAAAATAGGAAAGTATAGATTTCCTATTTTATAAAAAATAACGGCAGACATAAATCCACCGAATATATAAAATAATAATTATTTTTTCTTGATTAAAATTTTTCCAATAATGTAAAAAGTATCTGTATTAGATACCTGTATATCCTTACATTCTGGATTTTCTGCTTTTAAAGTAATTTTACCTCTTTTATCATAAAACCTTCTAATAATAATTTGGTCATTATAACTAAATAAACCATAATCTTTACTATTTAAAGGTGAATTAAACTCTATAAAAATATATGAACCCTTTTCAAAAGACTTATTCATTGAATCATCAGGCATTTTTAGTGCAATAGCAGCACTTGGCATATCTGATGGGCAATCAATAAAACTGTTAATACTGTTAACAGCAAGTATTTTATCATAAGAAATATGTTTAACAACATTATAGCTTTCTTGTTCCTCATTAATAGTTTTATCATATGTGTACATTAATTGCTGATATGGAATATCAAGAGCCTTACAAATGTTTTTTAGGGCTTTATGGCTTGGATTTCTTTCTCCCTTCTCAATATGAGTCAAATGTCCAATGTTAATATCTGTAAGTCTGGCAAGTTCTGTCTTAGTCATTCCTTTAGCTTTTCTAGCTTTTGCAAGCATACCTCCAATCATAATCTTCAACCTCTTTCTTAAAAATATAGTATTATTATACACAATAAAACATCATTTGTCTAGCAGTAAATGCAAAATTTTACAAAAAATGTTATTTTTATTGATAAAAAGCCATTAAATGAGAAAATACTATTTTTTTATTTAAAAATATCACAAAAGTATTGACTTGTCAACAAGTAATATGATAATATTTTATTGTCATAAAAGGAGTGATAAAAAATGAATGAAAATAGGATAAGGGAATATAGAATAAGTAAGGGAATTACATTAACTGAGCTATCAGAAAGAACAGGCATATCAGTACGGATATATATGTCATTTAGAAAAAGGAACAAGAAATAATCCATCAATAGAAGTAATGAAAAGCATAGCAAAGGCATTGGGAGCGAAAGTATCAGAAGTGTTTTTCTGGGAGTAAAAAAAATGCAAAATATTCTTGCAAGATAAAAAAAGATATGTTATAATAATTAAGTTGAAAGAATAAACATTTAATTTAAGCAAAAATAATATTAAGAAAATAGTCAAAAAAGTAAAATAAAAAATATGGGTGATTAGCTCAGTTGGTAGAGCAGCTGACTCTTAATCAGAAGGTCCGGGGTTCGACCCCCCGATTGCCCACCAAGTAATAGCAAGGCTTTTGAAGCTTTGCTTAATTTTTTTTATAAAGAGTTTGCACCAGTTTTGGTAAAAAAGCATATTCAAAATTTAATAAATGGTCCACTAGCTCAGTTGGCTAAAGTAAGCAGACTCTTAATCCAATTTGTAAACTTCTTGAATAGCTTGTTTTTTTCGTTTACTAGAAACGCATATGTAGTATTTCTGAGTAGTATCAAAATTAGAATGTCCCATTAATCTCATCAATACAATTTCATCCATTCCTTGTTCAGAGCAGAATGTTGCAAAAGAATGTATTAATCCATAAGGTGTCATAGGTTCTAATTGCAACATTAAATTTCTACCTATACCTAACATTTCTCTTGCTTCATCTACAGTTAATCCCAATTTTGTATTTTCTTCATTTGTTATCAATGTAGATTACCTCCCTTCTTAAATTAGTAAGAGTAAAATTTTACCCCTCTACTATATAAGTTCCAAAAAAGACTTGAAAATGTAACGTTTTTTAGAAAGTTTTTTAAATTTCATTCTTCCAATAAGTAAATGCCATCAAATTTCTACCCCTCTACTAGATACATGCCGTCAAAACATCAAAAAATTAAAATTTTTAAAATCGATTCATTTTAAAAACTGGTTTGTATTAATTTTATATACTTTTATAGAATTTTTTGATATAATCTGTGTTAGACAAATAGTAATTTGTCGAGGAGGTATATTATATGAATGCAAATGAACTTTATCCAAATAAGAACTTAAAAAATATTTGTTATATAAATAATGTGATAAAAAATCCCAATATTATAATTGGAGATTATACATATTATAATTGTGAAAAAAATGCGGAAAATTTTGAAAAAGATTGTGTTTTATATCATTATGAAGAGTTTGGAGATAAATTAGTGATAGGAAAATTTTGCTCAATAGGTGAAAATGTTAGGTTTATAATGAATGCTGCAAATCATAATTTAAGTGCAATTACGACATATCCATTTACAGCAATAATGCAAGAGGAAAGTGGAGTAAATATTGAACATTTATCAGAATTACCCAATAAGGGCGATACCATTATTGGAAATGATGTATGGATAGGTCAAAATGTAACCATAATGCCAGGAGTTCATATAGGAAATGGAGCAGTTATCGGAGTAAATTCAGTTGTAGCTAAAAATGTATTACCATATACTATTGTTGCAGGAAATCCTATTAAAGAAATTAGAAAAAGATTTTCAGAAGATGAGATTAAAATTTTATTAGAAATTGAGTGGTGGAATTGGGATATTAATAAAATAGTTAAAAATCTAGAAACAATTTTAGGAAAAGATGTAAGCAAACTAAAAGAATTATAAATTTAGATTGGAGAAAATAATGGTAGTTTTAATAGCAGGTGCTACACATACAGGTAAAACATTATTGGCACAAAAATTATTAGAAAAATATAAATATCCATATTTATCAATAGACCATTTAAAAATGGGACTGATTAGAAGTAAAAATACTAATTTAACAGTAGAAGATGATGATAAATTAACCGAATATTTATGGAAAATAGTAAAAGAAATTGTAAAAACAAATATAGAAAACAATCAAAATATTATAATAGAAGGGTGTTATATACCTTTTAATTGGAAAGATGATTTTGAAGAAAAATATTTAAAGCAAATACAATATACTTGTTTAATTATGACAGAAGAATATATAAAGAAAAATTATAATAATATTCAAAAGTATAGTAATGTTATAGAAAATAGAATATGTGATAATATTATAAATAAGGAAGAACTTATAAACGAAAATAGATACAATTTAGAAATGTGTAAAAAGTATAATAACAGATATATTTTAATTAATAATAAGTATGAGGTCTATTCAGAAGTATAATAAAAAATTACAATATATAAGGGAGATAAATATGAAAATAGTTGAAGTAAATAACAGAACATCAATACTAATAAACCAATTATTAGAAGTATGGGAAAATTCAGTAAAAGCAACACACTTGTTTTTGTCGAATGAAGAAATTATAAAGATAAAAAAATATGTGCCACAAGCTATTTCTAAAATATCACATTTGATTATTATTGAGAATGATAGTAATATGCCTATTGCATTTATGGGAATTGAAAGTGAAAAATTGGAAATGTTATTTATTACAAATAATGAAAGAGGAAAATGTTTGGGCAAACAATTACTAAACTATGGGATAGAAAACTATAATGTTAATGAATTAATAGTTAATGAACAAAATCTAAATGCAAAGCAATTTTATGAGTATATGGGATTTAAGGAATATAAAAGAAGCGAGATTGATGAACAAGGTAATGCATATCCAATTTTATATATGAGATTAGAAAGATAGATTTTAGGAGTGAGAAAAATGTTAGAAATAAGAAAAGAAAATGTAAAGGATTATGAAGAAGTGTATAATGTTATAAAAATTGCATTTGAAAAAGCAGAGTATAGTGATGGAA